>JADLET010000135.1 GCA_020845975.1 Gammaproteobacteria bacterium
ACCAATCCGTCGTCTTTGTCGGTCAGCCCGGAACCGACAACCAAAACCAAGCCCTGAAAGTATCTGAAGATGACGAAACCAACGAGGCTCTCCGTGCTCTAGGTCACTCGATCGGGGTCATTGCTCTGGGTCGACGCGTAGTATTGATCGAGGGAACTACTACTAGCCTGGACAAGCAAACCTACGAATCAATCATACGCGATCGCTTCTCGGACTTAGTGCTGGTGCCGTCAGAGGGGCAAGAGGCCATCAAGTCCTTCGCGACGGTCAACGAACGCGTGCTTCGCCGATCTATCTGGGGCGTGGACTTTTTCATGCTGTGCGACCGCGACGCAATCCCACCAAATCGCAATGCCGATGCTCTGACCAAGGAGGCCAACGGACGACTCCGGCTGCTGCCTCGATATCACCTTGAGAACTACTTCTTGGACCCCAGATGCATGGCCGATATCTTCGCATCGTTGGAAGATGATGGTTCTTGGTTGAGGGACCCCAAGAAGATTGACGATGCACTGCTCAGCGAGGCACGTGAATGTATGCCTTATGCAGTGGCACTCTACGTCGCATCTGAGATTCGAGAGCGAGCCGGGAACGCCGACATAATGCCTAAGGGGATCAACGGTGTTACCAAGGAAAAGTTGAAACATCTCTTGTGCGAGGCAGCCCGTGGTGAACGGGAACGACTCGGTGAGGCAATGGCAGGCGATACCGTCGAAAGATTGATAGATGCGACTTGGGAACGGCTGGAGCAGAGTCTGTCGTCGAGCGAATGGCGTTCGTTGATCCCCGGAAAACCCATTCTCCAACGTTTTGCCAAGAAGACCGGGCTTACATATGGACGACTCAAGACCAGCTATCTCAGAGCTGCGCGGAACCGCGATGATGCACCCTTTGAGGATATCATCGAGATATTTCGCCACTTCTCAAGCGCGGCCTAACAACCGGACTCTTAACTCAATCGCCCATGGAATTGGGGTAGAACCCCACACATAATCGAATTACCCAGTGCCCAGATTCATATCGTTGGGCGCTCCGGCAGGCTAGCTTGAGGCATTATGTGGTTTGGTCACCATGTGAGACTTGTTTTGTGATGACCGCGATTGGTCGTGAACCGTCGCCTCGCAACATCCGAAACGGGCAGGAAGCCGGCAAGCGCGGGGAGAACTTATGAGTAAGGGCGCGAAACGAAAGCGTAAGAAAGCAGGGAAAATTGGTACTCGACGAGAAGATTCGCGCTTCTCCTCCATGAACATTAGCACAATTGAGCAGCACAAGCGCGTCGGGAGCAAGTTCGTTCCTCCCTTAGCACAGATTCCCAAGATGACGACATCGTCCTGGTCGGATCACCATATGCCCGAAATGCTGTGGGCAGTCCTGCTCGCCGGCGCCTTAGATCGACCGCACTATCTACCTCTACTGCGAAAAATAGCAATTCGATGCCGCAGTTGGTTCGTGAGAGAGGATGATGAAAGCGCAGAAAAACAAATGCCTGATCCGGAGACTGGCCTCAACTTTTCAGTCGTCGTAGACCAAACGAAATTGGCCGAAATATCGGATGAGGAGTTCCACAATTTCATCTCAATACCTTTAGCTCATCCACTGGGTTACGCCGCGCTTCGGCCAATTCTTCTCATTGATGATCTGCCAGGAATTGCTAGATGGAAAAGGGAGATCGATGTTGAACCGACTGGGGATGATTGGAATACTCTTGCTTCTGCGATCTCCAGGGTATTAGATCATCAGTCAGAAGCATCTACTGATATTCGATGGTTCAAAGTCATTATCGCGATCATATCAGGTCGAATGCAATTTCCTACATCTTTTGGGGAGCGGCTTGAGGAGTTTCGGTTGTTTCCAGACAAAGGTGACATGAGGTCAGTTCGCCCCTCAATCCGGGCCATGGAGATGACTCTCCGGCGCAGCACCCCGGCAGGATGGATTGAGAAATACTGGGCACAGGCGCTTCGTGACACACGCTGTATAGATCCATCGGAGGGGCAGGGCTATACGTTTGTTGATACCGGCATAGACCCTGATTCTCTCTATGCCGCTCGTGACAGAATTATAGAGAAGTTCCGGCGAAACATTCGGGCGGAGCGTGTAGACGCACGATTGGACTCTGCATTCGGATTGGTTCTCTACGCACTCAGCATCCTTGAAGAAATCGGGATGCACCGTATCCACACTAGAATCGTTGGCGCTGTTGCGCTTAGATCCCTGGCGGAAGTCTGCATAACGCTCCGGTCACTCGCGAGCACCGATTCGCCAGCAATGTGGCAGTCGTACCGTGTCTATGGGGCGGGTCAGGCGAAACTAGCGTTTTTGAAAACGCAGCAAATGCACGGTGACCTACCGAACTTTCTTGACGAGTCGGCGCTTCACTTGATAGCCAACGAGGATACGTGGCAAGAGTTTCTGGACATCGATGTTGGCCATTGGGCGAGCAGCAACTTACGAAAAATGGCATCAGACTGTGGTGACAAGGACATTTATGATATGTATTACGATTGGTCTTCCGCATTCATCCATGGAAACTGGGCTGCGGTACGCGACTCAAATTTCGTGAGTTGCCACAACCCACTTCATAGATTGCACCGTATACCAAGAGTGGCTCACCGAGAATTGAATTCAATCGAGTTAGATGCGATCGGATTGACCAGTGACATGATCACCGTCCTGGAAAAGCTCTTCCCTGGCGACGAGAAGATACCTCGCGTTGCACTGCGGGGGACAGCACTACCACAGTGAATCATGGTTCGGACAATAGGGGACAGTCTGTCCCCTATTATTCCGCCCCTTAACTTGGCGTTAGGTTTCAGGAGGCATAGCATGCCAGAAGGGAAATCTCTTATCAACTTGGGCGACCTTTCGAAACCGGCAACTGTGCTAATTGAAAAGGTCAGCGCGGCTGTCGGATCTATCTACGAGCCCTATCATGTCAAGCGAATGGTTCGCGCCGAAGTAGAAGCCGAGAAGATTAAGGCCATCGCAAGAATTGAATTGAGTGAGATCGAACATAGGGCGGTTGAACGTTTCGTCCATCAGGAAGCTCGGAAGCAAGAGAACATCGAGCAGATCACGGCACGAGCAGTAGCCTCGCTTCCATCCGATGCAAAAGTCGAAAATCTCGATGAGGACTGGGTTGCTCACTTCTTCAAGCAATGCGATACCGTTTCAGATAAGGAAATGCAATCCCTTTGGGCACGCTTGCTGTCCGGGGAAGCGGCTCGACCAGGAACATTCTCGAAGAGGACAGTTAATTTCACGTCGACCATAGACAAGAAAGATGCAACGCTCTTCACTGCGTTCTGTCAGTTCGTGTGGATGATAGGCGAGCCTACTCCGCTTATCTATGAATCTACTGATGAAATTTACAATAAGCAGGGCATTACGTTTGACGCCCTGAAACATTTGGATGATATTGGCCTCATTTCGTTAGAGTCTATCAGCGGTTACGCGAAAACGGGTTTTGTGAAATATGCACATGTTTTCTACTTTGGACGGTCTACTGCCATCGAATTCGGAAGCGACTCGAACAACGAGCTCGACATTGGGCATGCTCTACTGACCAGTATCGGTAAGGAATTGGCGCCAATCTGTGGCTCGTCAAGGAATGACGAGTTTTATCAATATGTCATTCGCAATTGGTTTGAGCGCGGCTTGGTACTGTCGTCTATTGGGTTCTAACCCCTGTCCACGGTCGGTTGAGTAAAGAGTAGATCCTTCTGTTGAAATTAAGGGGTCAGAGCCATTTTTTCTTGTGGTCATCGGCACGTCTCGCTAAGTAGACACAACCTTTGAGCGGATCACCGACGATTTACCCTCCGAATGAGCTACACTATCGCCTGGCTCGATAACTACGGCCCGGGTATCCAGTATGTTGCGCATTACCGAAATCAAACTGCCGCTCGATCATCCCGCCGCTGCGCTCCGTGCCGCGATAGTGAAACGGCTGGGGGTGGCTGACCATGAACTGATCAGCTATTCTGTAGCTCGCCGCGCCGTGGACGCGCGCCAGCCGGCCATCGCGTTCATCTATACGATGGATGCCGAGGTCGGCGACGAGGCGGCGATCCTCCAGCGCCTGAAGGACGAGCGGCGCATTTCCCGCGTACCCGACATGAGCTATCGTTTCGTTACGCGCGCGCCGGCGGGTTCCGTCCGGCGGCCGGTCGTGATCGGCACCGGTCCTTGCGGGCTGTTCGCGGGCCTGCTGCTGGCGCAGATGGGCTTTCGTCCCATCGTCTTCGATCGCGGCAAGAGCGTGCGTGAGCGTACGCAGGACACCTGGGGCCTGTGGCGCAAGTCGGTGCTCGATCCGGAGTCCAATGTCCAGTTCGGCGAGGGCGGCGCCGGAACATTCTTTGACGGCAAGCGTGCCCTGGCTGGAAACTGATTCGATATAGGCCGTGCCGATCAGGGTTCGGGTCTCTCTGGCCCGCCATCGATTCTCGGAGTCATTCCCGTTCCATCACGCCTAATACACAAAGGTATTGTGTCTTTCGTAGCGTCCACGCAACCCTTGAGCGGATCATCCAACGATCCGCCCGGGTGAGAAGCGTCATAGGTTCAATCTCTATATGTGCGTTAGTGCACCGAGTCGGAATCATATACGGCCTAATCTGTTTGCTGGGATTCATTTTAGAATCCATCATCCGGACAAAACATAGGTATAAATGCCATGAATAAAATTATTATTGCTGTGGTAACGGCCGCAATCGGTATTTTTAGTGTAAGCGCAGCAGCAACAAACTTGACCAAGGAGGAGCATCAGGCCGTCGAGGCGGCAATTGTAGCGGAGCATGAAGCAGACAAGGAAAGTTGCAATTCATCTTCCGGCGACGTGAGAAAGAATTGCCTGGATAAGGCGGAAATCAAGAAAAAGAATGCGATGGAGCAGCTCGAGTCTGACGGCAATACCCTTGGAAAGGATCTATTCAATGCGGATGTCTCTAAAGCGGTCGCCGAATATTCAATTGATAAAGACAAATGTAATCAAATGACAGGAAGCAAAAAGGATTTCTGTTTAAGAGAGGCTTCCGCAAAACAGATTAACGCAATAAGCGCCGCCAAGAAAAAGTTGAAGGCGGATACCGAGGTTAAGGAAGAGGTGGAAAAATCATCTCAAGGAACTGCAGACGCCAACTAGGGTCTATCTCAAAATACCGTAATATCCAAAAATACCAATGGTTCTATGGCGATGCGTGTCCAGAATTAACCGGCTTAGTACAGATCGCAACCACAATTGGATTGCGAAACCGAATGATCATGGAGAATTAATTATGAAAACGAAAAGATCGTTGGCCACAATCGGCCTAATGGTGTTTTGTCTGTTTGCTTATACTGCTGTCTTTGCTGATAGCAAGGAAGAGATAGACGCCAGTGTGAGTCAGGCATTGAAACAGTTCTACGCGCAATCCCCGAAGCATAAGGAGCTCGCAGATAAGGCATCTGGCATGCTTGTCTTTCCGAGCATTACCAAGGGCGGCATGGGGGTCGCCGGCGAGTATGGCGAGGGCGTCCTGCAAGTCAAGGGGAAGAATGTCGACTATTACAACATAGGATCTGCATCGGTAGGTCTTACGCTGGGTATTGCGAGCCGCAGCGAGATCATCATGTTTATGAATCAGGAATCGCTGGAAAAATTCAAGAATAGCAATGGTTGGAAAATTGGTGTCGACGCGGGTGTTGCTGTTGTTTCCCTGGGCGCTGGCGGTCAATATGACACCAAAACCCTGCAGCAACCTATCATCGGGTTTGTTTTTGGAGAAAAGGGCCTGATAGGCGATCTGTCGTTTGAGGGCTCTAAAATCACGAAGCTTCAGAAATAGGAGGATGCATCGCAGGCGCAGGCATGCCAGGGAAGCTTTGCATGACGGCGTGATTCATCCCCTCCGGATGCGTTACACTATCGCCCGGCTCGATAACTACGGCCCGGGTATCCAGTATGTTGCGCATTACCGAAATCAAACTCCCGCTCGAGCATCCCGCCGCTGCGCTCCGTGCCGCGATAGTGAAACGGCTGGGGGTGGCTGACCATGAACTGATCCGCTATTCCGTGGTTCGCCGCGCCGTGGACGCGCGCCAGCCGGCCATTGCGTTCATCTATACGGTGGATGCCGAGGTCGGGGACGAGCCGGCGATCCTCCAGCGCCTGAAGGATGAGTGGCGCGTGTCCCGCGCGCCCGACATGAGCTACCGTTTCGTCGCGCGCGCGCCGGCGAGTTCCATCCGGCGGCCGGTCGTGATCGGCACCGGTCCCTGCGGGCTGTTCGCGGGCCTGCTGCTGGCGCAGATGGGCTTCCGTCCCATCATCTTCGATCGCGGCAAGAGCGTGCGCGAGCGTACGCAGGACACCTGGGGCCTGTGGCGCAAGTCGGTGCTCGATCCGGAATCCAACGTCCAGTTCGGCGAAGGCGGCGCCGGAACGTTCTCCGACGGCAAGCTCTACAGCCAGGTCAAGGACCCCCGCCACCTCGGGCGCAAGGTGCTCGACGAATTTGTGAAGGCCGGCGCGCCACCGGAAATCCTCTACGTGGCCAAGCCGCATATCGGCACGTTCCGGCTGGTGGGCATCGTCGAAGCCCTGCGCGAGACCATCCAGGCGCTGGGCGGGGAGATCCGCTTTCAGTGCAAGGTCGAGCAGGTGGAGATCGAGCAGGGGCAAGTGCGCGGCGTGGTACTCGCCGACGGGGAACGCATAGCCGCCGACCACGTCGTGCTGGCGGTCGGGCATAGCGCGCGCGATACCTTCCAGATGCTGTACGACCGCGGCGTGTACATCGAGGCCAAGCCGTTCTCCATCGGCTTCCGCATCGAGCATCCGCAGTCGCTCATCGACCGCGCGCGCTACGGCAGGAACGCCGGCAATCCGCAGCTCGGCGCCGCCGACTACAAGCTGGTCCATCATTGCGGGAACGGCCGCTCGGTCTACAGTTTCTGCATGTGCCCCGGCGGCACCGTGGTGGCCGCCACGTCGGAGCCGGGGCGCGTCGTCACCAACGGCATGAGCCAGTATTCGCGCAACGAGCACAACGCCAACAGCGGCATCGTCGTCGGCATCACGCCGGATGACTATCCCGGGCATCCGCTCGCCGGCATCGCCTTCCAGCGCCAGTGGGAGGCGCGCGCGTACGAGGCGGGCGGCAGCAATTACTGCGCGCCCGCGCAGCGCGTCGGCGATTTCCTGGCGGGACGGCCCTCGACCGGGCAGGGTTCGGTCGCGCCGTCCTACCAGCCGGGTGTGCGCATGACCAGCCTGGATACCTGCCTTCCCGACTACGCCATCGAGGCGATACGCGAGGCGCTGCCCGCCTTCGGGAAACAGATCCGGGGTTTTGCGATGGACGATGCGGTGCTGACCGGCGTCGAGACGCGCACCTCGTCGCCCATCCGTATCCTGCGCAACGCCGACTACCAGAGCGTAAACACCCGCGGTCTGTATCCGGCCGGGGAGGGCGCGGGCTATGCGGGCGGCATCCTGTCCGCCGCCATCGATGGTATCGAAGTGGCCGAGGCCGTTGCCCTGTCGATGACCAAGGCGCAGGAAGAATAAACGCCCAGCGTCAGCGGGCGGGTTACAGGCGGCTGGAAACGCCTCAAATTAGGTCCCGGGATATTTCCCCTGCCAGAGTCAATTCCAGTAACCTGAATTCCAGGCTGGACAATAAAGTGCGCGATGTCATGAGAAACGGGCGCGCGGTTGTTACAGTCATTTCTCGAACAGGGCGTCGTACTCGCGCCCGTCGAAGTATGCCTTCATCCAGGTGATCCGTCCGTCCACGATTGTTGCCCACAGCACAATCGGTATGGAACGCAGCTGCCAATTTACTGACATGACAGCCGTGATTCGCTGAAGCAATGCAATGTGCGATACCGAACAGATATGGGCCGGCGATCGCGAATAGTCTGTCATAAAACCGAAGGAGATTTGCCATGACATTAAAGAAAGTACCATCCGTGTTCTATAACACGATAATCCTCGTTGTTACTGTAGCATTGGCTGCTTGCACATCGACCGGTATGCATCGATCGGAAAAAGCCGGCGCCACCATGGAAGTGGTGGAGAGTGATATAACAAAAGCAGTAGCACAGGTTGATGCAACAGCTGCGGCGCTGGAAGAGCTTATTGCGCCGGGCCAGGACGATGTGATGAAGGCATTCAATAACTATTCCTCGAACGTCGACAAGATGGAATCTCTTGGGAAACGTATGTTCGAGCACGCTGATAAGATGAGTGTACAGGGGAAGGAGTACTTCGAGGAATGGCGGACGCAAGGAAATACCTATACTAATCCTCAGATCCGAGCCCTCAGTGAACAGCGTCGCGTCGAATTGAATGCGATCTTCTTCGAGATATCCCAAGCAAGTGTAGGAGTGAAGGGCGCGTTCAAATCCTATATGACCGACATTAGCGAAATTCGCTCATACCTCTCGAACGACCTCACGCCAAAGGGGATTGAGGCAATTATCCCGGTCGCCCAGCAGACCGTCAGTGATGGCCAGAGTCTTAAAGATGCAGTATCGCCAGTGCTATCCGCTATCGGAAATGCGCGAGAAGAAATAGCTCAAGGCGGGACAGAATAGGCGACGAAGGGGTGCGGGAATATAGGGAAGAACACTTCTGATGGCCCCCGATACATAGCCTCAGAAATACGCCATACAAGCAATTGATCTGATTTAGGTCACAGGCATAACCTATTCCAGGCCAGGCGGAATAGGCCATGTAGAGCGGTAGCTGTTAGATTTGAATGCGCATATTAATAGCAGACTGTCCCAGGTTGTATCAATCGTCATCATTATTATCTCTCTGATTCGGGTTTGATCTGGGATTCCTCGGGTTTCCCGTGGACGACGATCCCGATTTATCCAATTCAAACGATAAGGCATGGGATTCGTTCGATACGATGATCAGCATGGAGTCGTTGTCCGGGACCAGCGACGCAAGTCCGGTATAAACAGATCCGGTGAACGGATCACACGCGTTCTTTTTCTGATTTACTAATGACAATGCCACGCGGTAAACATTGTATTGCGTATCCACTGTATCAAGGTTGCCGGCATAGAGGCAGCCGTCCGTATCGGAGGCGCCGGTGATGGTGCCGTTGCTGTCGATAGGGAATGTCAAGGTGTAGCGTGGTTTGTCGGTGGTTATCCTCCACATTTGGGCGATCAGCGCCAGCGCCGAGTCGCGCTCGTAAGCAGCATCCAGGATGAAGCTTATTCTTTGTGGTAAAACTGTCTTGCCGGACGTAGCTAGATTAAGCGTCAGGCTTGTCTCATCTGGGCGGTTACCATTGATGGCTATACGTGCCAATGGCGTTAATATTTCTCCGGAAGTTGTGTACACATCGACGCTACCCGTGAAGTTTCCCTGGGAGCCTGAGGTATAGTTGCCATCATAAATCAAATCACCAGCAGTCATCATGATGCGATTGCCGTGCAGGATCGCTAATACATCGATGATCGTCTGTCCTTGAGTTTCCCCCCGCCATATACCATCAGGAAAGATAACGACGGGATTGACCGGATCTGCAGGAGGAATGATGGGTTCGACAGGGGTGACTGGATCGACGGTGTCGACAGGATCAACAGGATCGCCCGGGATGCCCGGATCATCGGGATCGCCTGGATCGGTGCGTGCGGCCAGCTCCACCGCATTGCTCACGCCGTCGTCATCCGTATCCCCGTAGGCATAGTCGGACACGTTCAGAGACAGACTCTCGCCCGCCGTCACCTCTACCGGGCTACTGGTCCAGCGCGCCAGTTCCCACGGCAGCGCTCCCTCCCGCGCGAACTCCGGATCGATGTACTCGAAAATCACGGTGAACGTGCGGGTGCCCTCGGGGGAGGAAAATTCCAGCGTGACGCTGGCGGCGTCGCCGCCGATAATCGTGTCGCTGAAGCGGGGCGCGACCTCGTCATCCATGAATACCTTGACGGACATGGTGCCCTCGCCGGGCAAACTCAGCAGGCCCGCCGGCAACGGGATGCCGGTGGATTGGGCGTGTGAGCCGCCATTGGCAGGGTAACAGCCTGCCAGGCTGAAAACGATCAGCAGAATGAGCGGATACATTATCCCGGAGCTGATCCGCATGGTTTTGCCCTTGTCAGCCATCGAGCGCTAGGGTACCGGGGCCGTGATGGTGACCGTGCCGGTACCGCTGTTGTCGCTATTACCGCTGGTTCCGCTGTTGACGGCATCGCCACCGCTCGATCCACCACTGGCCAGCGCCGCCATCGCCACTACCCCCAGTCCGATCCATACCCATGTGCTGACGCCGCCCTCGCGCTCCCGCGCCGGCAGCGGCGCTATCGCGTCGTCTGGCGCCGCGGCGACATCGGTCGCCATCGACGTCACCGTGATAAGGTTGGGTTCAAGCCCCAGATCGGGTGTGGCGTTGCCGTCCCGGTCGTGTGCCTGGATGAAATATTCGATCCGGGGACCCGCCGTGTCGGGCAGATCCGCCGAATAGATGTCGCTGCCGTGCGCTTCCAGCATCGGCATGCGCCGGTATTCGCTGTCGCCCATGCCGCGATACATCAACATAACTTCGGCTACCCCCACATTGTCCGTGACCGTCGCCTGCACCCTGAGCGGCATGTCCGCCGGAAACTCCGTCAACGGTATGTGAATGATCTGGGGCGGGCTCGCATCGGCGGGCGGCAGACCTATGGCCCGGCCGCTCGAGACGCCTGGGAAGGCGAGGGAAAGGCTGAGAAACATCACTAGCACAGAACAAGGGAGTCGTGTCAGTGACATTGCATTTCTCCTGAAGATGTAGAGATAGAAACAGTTGAAAAATAATCGTTCACATAGGTCTATACCGGAGCTCTCTCATTACATACAAAAATCATTGCGAAGTAATGATGAAATCAGACATCCTCGCGCGCTAGAAACATCACCTGTTGCAATAGCGGTCCCATTCATGGCAACCAAGAAAAACATGTCAAAAAGTTACATGACAGCTCAATCTTTGAATATAACTTTGATCTCAACGTATTCAGAAGCGATGGCCTGTTCTGTGCGGCGCCGAACATAGTGGGTGAAGTTAGTGTTTCTACATATGAAGGGGAATGCGCGCGAATAATGCCTCTTGCGCTTAAGAAGGCAATATTCCATGGATGGTATATACGGCCGGGTTAAGTCGCTTCTGATCTGTGCGATGAGATAGAAGGGTCAGCAATCAATACGTAATTATCATATTGACATCTGCCGGATACGATAATGTCTTGTGCTACTGGATTAGTGTATCGATGCAAATATTGGAGGATAGGATTTATTTGCCGGTACGAGTTTCGACAATCTATGTATTACTCTCAGTCATCACTCCATTTTCGGAGTTTGTCAGGATCGACCTCGCTCTGTTCCTTTTTGGCCCGACGATTAAGTTTCATTAAGTAGAGAACGAAGCCGGCGCCGATGAACAGGAATAACGTGAGCCCGATAACTGTAATCGTATTCATTCAGCGTGATCCAGCATGATTGAATAGTATTTTTGCATTTATGTGTTATGCAAGCCCGGGTAAATACTATTGAATAACTCTAGTTGAGTATGCGCCGGTATGCAACCAAAGCGGGGCCAGGATATGCGCCAAGGCAGGGCAGAGTTCCGATGGCAATTAACCCGTATGAACATGGAGGGTCAATTATGAGCCAGATGCTCGTGTTCGCTTATAGCTCTGAGGCGCGACGGTTTTGCAGTAAGTCATTCGGCTATCTTGTTTGGAAGCAGGCGATCAAATTCAGTTTTGACTACTTGATAGCACTCGCAGACCTCTGCTTCCAGCCCAGGCCTGTTCAGAACGGTGATATGACCTCGGCTATAAAGAATATACCCGGCATTTTGCAGCCTTCCTGCGGCTTCGGTAACGCCCTCGCGACGCACGCCCAGCATATTGGCTATCAACTCCTGAGTCATGATCAGGTTATTCGACGGTAGCCGGTCCAGGCTCATCAGCAACCAGCGGCACAGTTGCTGGTGTACGGAATGATGCCGATTGCACACCGCTGTCTGAGACATCTGCGTAATCAAAGCCTGGGTATAACGCAGTAACAGATGCATCAACGGACCGGAGCGGTTGAACTCATCTGTGAGCACCTGAGACTTGAGCCGGAAGCCATGGCCTGCGCTCTGCACGATGGCCCGGCTCGGCGTGGTTTCGCCGCCCATGAACAGGGTGACGCCGAGGAGACCTTCTTTACCCACCACCGCAATCTCTGCCGATGCCCCATCTTCCATGACGTACAGCAGAGATACGATGGATGTCGTGGGAAAATAGACATGGTGCAAGCGGCTGTCTGGCTCGTAAAGTACGTCGCCAAGCGGCATTTCTATTGATTCCAGGTGGGGAAACAGGCGCTTACGTACGGGGCCGGGCAGGGCGGCGAGAAGCTGGTTTTGTTCAGGGCTTGGGGTAGTCATCACGGATCAATAGACTGTCAATTATGTCCAATAACCCATATTCGTTATCAGGATTTCGACGCCTATCTGCAGATATATGTAAATAACTATAGTGATGCTTGTCAACCCATTAGAGACATGTCGCCTAAACCATACCTATGAACGGGCAGACAGTCACGATGAATTATCCAATAAAGTTACTGATAGCAGAGTCATAGATGATGATCGTTGAGCGTACCGTTATGGGACGCTATGGGCGCGATAGTGATTGGCGGTGTGCTGCTGCTTCTGCAAGGCGGGAGGAACCGGTGAAGTATGGCGCAGAATATTATGTGCAGTGAAACGGTACACGTTATCCATAGCTGCCGAATTCGAAACGATAGAATATTATTGCGATAGCACGGATGCGCCGTACTCATGAAATCCTACCCCTGCGAATAGCCGATCGACAAGATCTCGATTATTTCCTGGCCGGACGGCGTACGCAGCTTCACGGTATCGCCGACTCGCGCTTTCAATAAGGCTTTCGCGACCGGGGATTGCCAGTTGATCTTGCCGTGCTCCAGATCCGCCTCGTCGATGCCGACCAGCGTGACGGTGTGTTCGCTGCCGTCGTCGCGCGCGTAGGTGACGGTGGCGCCGAAGAACACCTGTTCCAGTCCCCGCTGCAGTTGCGGATCGACGACCTCGGCGCTCTCCAGCCGCTTGGTCAGGTAGCGCGCGCGGCGGTCGATCTCGCGCAGGCGCTTCTTGTTGTAGGTGTAATCGCCGTTTTCCGAGCGGTCGCCGTTGCCGGCGGCCCACGAGACGATGGCGACGATGCGCGGGCGCTCTTCGCGCAGCAGCCAGCGCAATTCCTCCTGCAGCGCCGCGTAGCCGCCCGGCGTCATGTAATTCTTGATATGGGCGGGCAGCGGGTCCGGTGTGTCCAGCTCCTCTTCCGCGTCCGTCTCTGACTCTTTGGTGAAGGCCTTGCTCATTGACGGCTCAGTTCGGCCGGAGTTCGATCGCGCGCTGGCAGGCGGTGGCGACGTCGGGGCAGAACAGCAGGTCGTTCTCGCGCGGCGCGATGCCGGCCTGGACCAGCGCCCGTTCCAGGCGCGGCGACAGATTGCTCAGCAGCACCAGCACGCCCTGCCGGTGCAGCCGGCTCAGCAGGGTCTCGAGCGCGACCGTGCCGGTCATGTCGATCATCGGCACGTCCTTCATGTCGAGCACGATCGCGCGGATGTTGCCGCGCACCCGCAGCAGCACGCCCATCGCCTTTTCCGCCGCCCCGAAGAAGAGCGGACCGTTGATGTCGTAGACGGCGATGTGTGACGGCAGGTTCACATGCTGGTGTTCAGATCCCTCAGTAATCAGCTCCGCCCCGGTCAGTTCCGACATGCGGCGGATGAACAGCAGCGCGGCCAGCACCACGCCCACGCCCACGGCGATGACCATGTCGAATACCACCGTCAGCGTGAAGCAGACCAGCAGCACCACCACGTCGCTGCGCGGGGCCACGCGGACGATGTGCCCGAAGTGCTTGGCCTCGCCGATGTTCCACGCCACCAGCATGAGGAAGCCGGCCAATGCCGCCATCGGCACATAGGCCAGCCAGCCGGAGAAGAACTGGATGATCAGCAGGATCACCAGCGCGTGTACGACCGCCGCCACCGGCGAATGGGCGCCGGTGCGGATGCTGGTTGCGGTGCGGGCGATGGCGGCCGTGGCGGTGATTCCGCCGAAGAATGGCGCGACGATATTGCCGATTCCCTGGCCGACCAGTTCCGCATTCGGGTTGTGTTTGGTGGCGGTCAGACCGTCCGCCACGACGGCGCACAACAGCGACTCTATGGCCCCCAGCAGGGCGATGGCGAAGGCGGGACCGATCAGCTCCTGGAAGAGGTGCAGCGAAAGATGCAGCGGCTGTCCGTCCGAGCCCGCCATCAGCCATGGCAGGCTGAAGCCGGGGAGCGAGGGCGGAATCCCTTCGCCGCGCACGCCGTCCATCACGTATTCGAAACGGGAACCGATGGTCGCCACGGAGAAATCGTCCAGCCACTGCCCGCACAGCCAGGCTGTCAGCGTTGCCAGTATCAGCGCCACCAGATGGCCCGGCACGGGCAGTTTCAGTCTGGGCCATAAAATGAGCACCGCCAGCGTCAGCGCGGCGATCAGCGCATCCGGCCAGTGCAGGGACGGCAGGGCGGCGAAGATGCTCGTAATCATTTCGATGAAATGCCCCTCGGGCCGGGGCATGTCGAGGCCCAGGAAGTCGCGTAACTGAAGCGCGGCGATGACGACGGCGATGCCGGCCGTGAATCCCGTCGTGACAGGGTAGGGGATGTAGCGGATCAACTGGCCCATGCGGGCGATGCCCATGACAACCAGTATCAGCCCCGCCATCGTGGTGGCGAGCAGCAGCCCGCCAACGCCAAACTTCTGTGTCACCGGCAGCAGGATCACCACGAAGGCCGCGGTGGGACCGGAGACATTGAAGCGTGATCCGCCGGTCAGGGCAATGAGGGCGCCGGCGATTATAGCTGTATACAGGCCATGCTGGGGAGGAACGCCGCTGGCGATCGCCAGGGCCATCGCAAGCGGTATGGCGATGATCCCTACGGTCAGGCCGGCGAGCGCGTCGCGCCGGAACGAGTGGAGGTTGTAACCGGTCCGCAGGGATTCGCGGCTGGCCGATGCAATCAGTGCGTTTTGATACATGCGCTCACCACTGTTTTCGCGTGCATGAGTGCGGCATCATGCCGGCGTGCCTCACGATGCGAACGGATGTTGGAGATGAATGGGATATCGGCGAAATCGGGGGGATGGTCAAACTTTCTGTTCCTGTGTCCGCGGTTATTCACCTACCTGCGAGGTGGGATTATACACGACGGCGGTTTTGCGTTGGATACCGCGATGGACAAAGCGGTACGCTGGCCGGTGGCCGCTGACTTCGAGTCAACACAGATTCGCCACTGGTGGCGAATGCCAGGGGCCGGG
>JADLET010000136.1 GCA_020845975.1 Gammaproteobacteria bacterium
CTCCTTCTCAGTATAATTTTCGGTGCATCCAGTTATCTCGTAGTTAATTTCTGGATGAATCCGATACTGCGATATTTAGATATAAAGCATCAAGTAACCTCCGACTTAGTATTCTATGCAAATGTTATTGATGCGGCTGATCTTAATGAGGAAATGCAAGAGCGTCGCCTCCAAAGACAGAAAAATAATCGGCGGCACGCGGCAGAGATGCGAGCTGCATATTATAGGTTACCCAAGTGGTATCGAGCATATCTGAAACGAGTAGGCGAAGATCCAATCGCAGCGTCAACAGCGTTAATTGGCCTCAGTAATTCGGGCCAGGTTATTCATGGGGAAGATTTTCTTCCTAGTCTCTCAAAATCTCTGCGAATTCCAGATAATGTCCATGAATGAGGGAAACTATTATTCATGTGATTAGTTCAATCAATAAAATAGATGATATGTAAATCAGCGTTATTTTAGGCTGGAATCGTGAGGATTAAATGGACGCTTCAGAGTGGCCGCTTAAGCGATTCAATATATTTGCCATTCCAGTTGCAATTACAATGGCCATTATCAGTGACTCGTTCTGGATCTATCTCGTGGTTACTGGTGTCATTGGCATGATCATAGCCAATGTGATGGCAACGCTCTTTGTCGGAAAGTTTAAACAGCAATTGGCGAGAACCAATCCTTTGATGAAGCTGTCCGCAAAGATACAAGGTTTCAATAACCCATCTTTATTAATCCGGTTCATTATTATTCAATCACTCTCTGGTGCAATGATTATCATCGCTTGGTTTTCTATTGCATGGGGCGTGGTTTACTTGTTTAGTTAGCACAGGAACAGTCATGCCATTGACCGAAGAATCTGGTTTGCGAGCATACGCAAGAATGATGAACACGCTCAATCCAGAATGTCTTGTACCTCTGCTTGCAGATGATTTCACCTTTGAATCTCAGATGGTATTCAGCGCCTTAAAGTCAAAGCAAGAGTTTCTTGATTACATCGTTCCGAAGCTAAAAACAATCCAGCGGACGAATGCCACAGTTTATGCTGAAATGGGAACCGTGACGGCATACGAAGGAAGATGCCAGCCCTGCGTAATACTTGCTCAGCACGACAAGGCCAACCTTGTGGGCCTCGTGTTTGCCAAGACTGAGGGCGACCTTCTTAAGCGCATTGACCTTTGCATCGTTCCCCCTCCGCAAACTGCCGAGCGTAGCGGTGAATATCCAGCATGATGCCATGCATCGTTCTGTTGCGACTGTCATTCGCCCTCAGCCTCACGAGTTGCAATCTGGAAGATGTAGCTAATCCTGCGCGCCACTTCGAGACTGGACAGCGGCTCTTCAGGGATCAGTGGCGATCCGTCCTTTCCGGTGATTTCAGACGGGATCAACCGTGCGCAGATATTGGCAAAGGTCCGGCGGTCTTCAGCCGTTCCGGTTTTCAGCTTCACAAAGAAGTCGATTGCCCCCTCACCGTCATTCAGAGCCTCTAGGAGCGCTTCTTTCACCTGTTTAGTGGTTTTGTTGGGGGTGCCTTTCGCTCGGCCACCTCGACGTTCTCCGGGTTTTGCACCGCGTCCTGCCATTTATCTATCCTTCACCGTTTTAGTAATTGGCGCATTAACATCCTGCTGGACGCCCTTAGATGCTTGTGAACTTGTGTAAACATCCATTGCCCCATAAAACAGGCGTGTCGCCCGATCCATAGGGCTTTCATATCGTTTACCCCAAGTGTGCTGCCACGTCTTTGGCGCATTGCCGGGAAGTCTAGCCATTGCCCGACTCCATCAGGACAGAGAGCGCCTCAAGCCTCAGCTCGGCGATGGATGGATCTGCCCCCATCTCGTTTATCATCATGTCCCTTGCCATGTCGCGCACCTTGGGTACCCATCCGCCGTTTGAGCGCAACTCTGTCAACAAGGCGTCAAGTCCCGCTTGATCCACGCCCTGAAGCACTCTGTTTGCCTCTAGCGCGTCCATTAGGTGCTCGCCGCGCTTACGGTTGCATGGATACTCGATGCCCAGCCGGTGCTGGTCGTGAGGCTCGACACGCGGTGCATGGTAATCGCTGAGGTTCCGGCTGTGCTTTGGTTCACTGCGATGACAAGGTCGGCAACCTGCATCCCGACAGCGCTATCGGAATGCGAGCCTTTCCCGCACCCTGCAAAGAAGCTCGCGCCTTCAATCGTTGCATGTGGGTGAGTCGATTCGTAGATAAAAACGCTTCCCCCGGATGCAATGCCGGAATCAAGGATCTTTCGTGCTGGGTTTGTTGAAGAATAAGCCATGTTTAACTCCCTCTAAGTAAGTCACGATAGCGGGCCTGAATCCTTAAGGCGTCCGCGCCTTTCCAGTATTTCGAGCCTGGGTCTCGCATCAGCTCTTCGATCTCGGCCTTAGTCTCTGAGCCGCTTCTGGCCTTTCGGGCCAGGTCTGCGGAATAGGCGGGATCGTTCAAGGGAAGTCGGCCATCAGGCAGAGCCTCATTCTCGATGCGCTCGCGCTCAGTCTCAGAAAGGTTGTCGAGGTGTTGGCTTACCAGTCGAACATTCGTCGCGTACTCGTTACCCCATTCTGTCTTTAATGCAGACTCGGCGACCTTCGCATCGGATGCGTCCAGTTGTTCGATTGCACGATAATCTAGCTGTGAATTCTCTGTCGTCATACATCACCTCGGAAAAGGATCGTGCCAACGTCTCACCGTTGGTTCTCGCAAGGTGGCGTGATCCTGCAATTCACGAAGCTCTAGAGTGCGATCATGGAGTTTCGGCGTCAGAGGTACGTTGTCGGAGAGTCTAATACCTTGGTATGTCCCATCCGTGGGGTCGTAGCGCACATCATGATTAGGCGGGACATCGCCATGCTGGCCCCTGACCAATTCAGGCAGATCGACATAACGCAACCCTACAGCCTGAACAGGTGCGCCGCGTTCAGCAGAGCGGATCAGGATTTCTGCCCAGAACGTATCGCTGACACACTCGACGATATCGAAAGGGCGCAATTTCCCGGACACTACTGAATAAAACGCGGGATCAACCAAGTCTTGGTGTGTAACACCCGGCTGAACATTCAGCCGCCATCTCGCGTTAGAAAACTCCAGAAGCGTGAGGCTGTTCATTGCTGCTACGGGTGTATCCCGCATTTGAATAACTTCGCCGCCATTCTCGTTTGTTTCTGTCATAGATGCCTCACGTTGAATGTTGTGAGATAACCATATCGGGTTTTTGAAATGGCATTTCGGTACTGAAATTGCAAAGCTCATCATTAATCGTTTGCCGCGCCGATCCGGTCTTGGTCTGTACGAGACGAAAGAGCGTTTGCCGATCCAAAGAGGGACGTTCGGATATGGTCTCAGCGATGCAATCCCGTATGCGCTGCCTGACGCGCTCGCTGTTCATTCGCCGTGCCTCGTCTGCGCTGACGCGCCGCCCTTGTTTGGCTTCAAGGGATGCCTCGACGTGGTCCGCGAGGGCAAAGGACCACGGGTAAGGAAGACGCTCGATCACCCGTAAAATCTCACCCAGATTGTCGTCCAGGATGCTCACGATTGGGGGTATGGATTGGGGTAAAGGTTGCGCATTGGTTAAAACGTAATGCTCATCAGCAAGATATGATGAAAATAGGCGGAGCGCGTCTCCCCCATACCATAGCCGTTCACCGCTGCGCCTCCATCCCGCCTGCACCCATTTGTATCAAGATCTGGACGGTTTCCGTGTTCAATCCCATCTCGTGAATCAGGCCGCTGTACTCTTGCGGAGACCGTCCCTGTCGCAATTCAGCCAGCAATCGCCCTGAAGCAGATCGGCACTCTCTGGCGGTGATGTCGTGTTCGGAAGCCATAAGCAAAAGCTGGCGAATTTCGTCCTTGATGTCGTTCATGCACGCTCCCCTTTGTCGCCATCAATACAAACCTGAACACCCGCCACGGTGCGACCCATCACAACGGGCCTGAACCGTCTTTGCCTCACCCTCGGCATTGGCAGGCCCTTGACCCGATTGAAACACCACACGCAACCCTCGACGGTTTCAGGTACGCCAGGAAAGATTGGGACAGGGCCGCAGTGCGAACAAATGGTAATCGCGGAGTAATGCTCGGGGACTGTGCCTTTCTCTCTCATGCACCGAATCTGTTGTGCGGCCTCATACTCCGCCTGCCGCTGGCGAAGCTCGGCCAGTATTTCCGCTTTGCGCTCGCGTAGACGTTCGCGCAGCTCGATAGGTAGGGGGTCCGGTGCCATCAAATACAAATGCTCGCCGTCAGTGTGGATCTGCCCCCCAGCCTGTTGTACTTCGGCAATCAAATCTGAAGCGGTCATAAGCGGTCCACCCATTTCCGTTCATCGCCCGTATGACCATCTGAATGGGTAACATCGGTTACATGGGTAACAAAGCCGCTCATACCGCTGCCTGATTTCCCGGTTGTAGCCGTTGTAACCGATGTAACCGCAGAATCTGGCTGCATGGGGAGGTATCTAGCCCAAGCGTCTGAAAGATCATCCCGGTGATACCCCTTAGTCACAGATTGTCCAATCCGCAGGGTTCGGCGAGATATTCCATACTGGCCCAACATCCGGGAAAGCTTCCGGGCATCAATGGGGCGGCCTCGTAAATCTCCCCAAGGGGATTCATCCATAACGACAAGCGCCTCGATGATGTCTGAGGTCGCCATAGACAAACGATCCCCGTATACCTCTTTGAGGTCAGTCAGTAGCTTGATCCCTAGGCTGGGAGTCTCCCGCTTAGCATCGGTTACAAGGGTTACAGCGGCTACACGCGCCCATTCCGGCCACAGACCCCCGGCCTTGTCGGCGATTAGCAGCAGGCTTTCCCATACGTCCGCATTGCGATCCTCGATACCCTCGGGCATCTCCGGCCAGGTATCGGTCACGCTGTCGGCGATCTGGCCCGCCCAAGCCTCTAACAGGTCTCGTAAACGGTTGCCCTCGGGTGCATGCAGGCGGCGGCGGTAGGGTTCTACCTTTTCAGTGGGTGCGCGTCTGCGCATCTTTACAATGACGGAGCGGGAAAGAATGGTGTCGGGAAGATTTCCCAATCCTGCTACAGCAACAGCGCAGTAGGCCGGTAGTTCCTCTGTCTCTACGGTCTTGCCCCTTACGACACAACGGCCCGCCATCGCCCCCCGACGATGCCCTGCATTCAAGATGCCCCGGATTTCCTCGTTATCCTTGGCTTTCGGCCCGAAAATAGTATCTATCTCGTCAAAGAGGATAGTCGGCAGGCCGTCGGGGTCCGATACCTTTCGGAATAAGTAGGCAGGCGTAGCGTTAACCGCTTCAACTGGTAGCGGCACGAGGGTTTCCGTAATTTCTAGTGCGCGGGTTTTCCCGCTTCCCGGCTCCGGTGAGAGAAAGGCAAGGCGCGGCGTAGACTCCCACGCATCCATCAGGTGCGTGTGCGCGATCCAAAGGGTATGCGCGATGCTCGCGGCATCTGATGGATAGGCCACAAAACGCGCTAGATAAGCCTGAACATCGCGCAGCAGGCGGCCGCCATCTATTTGAATATCATCCATGACGGGCCTCCCCAATGCGTCTAGCGGCCTCCAGCAGGCGGTCGTGCTCGGTATCTGTAATTAGCCAGTCCCGCGCCAGTTTGTCCGCGACGATGCAAACAACGGTTGCCTCGTGGTCGATAATGCTCAGCCGTTCAGCAGCAGGGACGCCATGACGTTTGGGCTGTCGGCGGAATTCGCCCCGTGGCAGGGGTGCAGGGAATAGATCGGCGAGACATAGACCAACAGCGGCCACCACGTCGGCAGCGCTGCATCCTGCAAAACACTTCAGCAGTAAGGTTCCGTTGCCAGTCTCACGGATGGATAAGCTCGGGTTCCGGTCTTCATGGCTCGGGCATCTCGCAACCCATCGGTCAGCGCCGGTCTGCCTTACCCCATCGAGGCGGTCTAGCAGCCTATCTGCCGGGGTGGTATTATCCCGCCCGTATCCCTTAGCTTTAGCTCTCAGCGCCGTAGCCCCTGCCAGGGCTTCGGCGTTTTCATTTGCGGCCATCACGCGCTGGCACCACGGGCTGCGACTAGGCTTTTAACTAGCGCCCTGATTTCATCGTCGGGTTTACCCGCGATCCGAGCGCGGTTTATCGCGGCAATCTCGCCAGCAGGCCAGCCAATTGCACGTGGTCCGATTTTTACAGGTGGGGTGAAGAGGCCAATTTTTGCTTTGGCCCACAGGCTAGAGCGAGAATCGCCGGTTATCTCGGTGACTTTGCGCTCGCGCAGTATGGCTACATTTTCAAGTTGTGTCTGCATTGTCTGACTCCGTCTTATCCGCCTTACTGGCGGGTTAGGGACAGAGTACGACAGTGCGTTTTACTAATGCATCAAGCGTTATTTGCCAGAACGTGCTTTGGCAATTTTCTCTTTCGACTTCGCCTTAGAGATTGCCTCAGTAAGCTGAATTCTAGTGTATTTGGCATGAAGTTCCGGTGAAATATTTTTTACCTCAGCGTACCTTTTTATACCAAGATCCCGGATCTGTTGACGCAAGGATTTACGCGGGCCTCTTGCTATCATCCTATTTCGTTCGCTTGTGAGGACACGATAAGCAAGAAAACCTAACATCGCTATTGCATCGGGGGAAAGGGGGTTATTGCGGATGTGCGCCGCCGCATGAGGAAGGTTAAGAGGATAAATTATTTGCAATAACTCGTATGCCTCCTGATTTGCTCGCTGCGCTTGCTCCGGTGTCGCCAAAGGTCCCGGATCGGTTGCGGTTAGTTCGGTCTTTCGGGGTTTAGAAGCTGATTTCATGCGGCCCCCTGTTTGATCGGAACCACTGTTTTCCCGGCTTTAGAGACCTGCTCGCAGTATTTTTCCCAGTCGCGCATCATACGGCGGCGCTTCTCGAACAGATCGCCTCTACGATAAGCAGCTTCGGCGTGGTTGCTGATAACGTGTGCAAGGGCCATCTCGCATACCTCACGCGGATAGGCCGTGGTTTCAGCAGACCAGTCCCGGAATGAACTTCTAAAGCCGTGGACCGTGATATCCCTGCGTCCCATGCGCTTCAGGAGCGTCAGCATGGCCATGTTAGAAAGCGGCTTGCCTTCTTTCTGGCCTGGAAAGATGTAGTCACCGTTTCCCTGTCCCTTGATGATTTGGAGTGCGCGGGGAGACAATGGTACGCGGTGTTCCCGTCCCGATTTCATGCGGCTGGCGGGTATCGTCCAGATCCCTTTATTCAAGTCGAATTCTTCACGACTAGACCCTGTAACCTCATTGGTGCGCGCTGCCGTCAGTATGGCGAACTCTAAAGCGCGGGCGGCTGTGCCTTCCTGAGTTCTCAGAGATTGAATGAATGAGCCTATTTCACTGTAGGGCAGGGCGGGGTGATTCTTGACCCGCAGGCGCTTCTTAATGGCAGGGAGTAACTTGCTCAAATGACCGCGCCAGCGAGCGGGGTTATCACCTGTTCGGTATCCCCGAGCGGTGGCCCAATCGAGCACGGATTCAACCCGCGACCGGAGCCGTGTCGCCGTCTCGTTCTTCTCGTTCCAGATTGGTTCTAGCACCTTGAGCACGAGGGCGGTATCAATGTCCTGAACCGCCAGGGAACCGATGACAGGCTCAGCATAGGTCTTGATGGTGCTTTCCCACTGACCGGCGTGCTTCTCGTTCCGCCATTTAGCCCCGTGCGCCTTGATATAGGACTTGGCACACTCCGAAAAGCTGATCGCGCGCGCCTTTTCTAGCGCTTCCTGACTCCGTTTCTCCCGACGGACCTCTATGGGATCAATGCCCCGATCCAGCAGGATGCGGCAATCTCTTGCTTTGTTTCTGGCGTCGGCTAGGCTGACAGTATCTAGTGGGCCTAGACCCATTTCCCGCGACCGTCCGTTGAGGGTGAAACGGAAGATCCAGGACTTAGTCCGGGCGGGTGTCACTTGAAGGTATAAACCGCCGCCATCAGGCCAATAACCGGCCCGCTTTTGCTGTATAATCCCCTTCGCTGAAAGCCTGTGGATTTGCCGTTTCATAGCCTTACCCCCATCTCTACCCACATTTCATAGGGAGATGATACAGGACGAAAACGGACGATACAATACAGAAGAGGGGGGATTATCTAGCAATATCAGGGGGTTTTAGAGACGCACTTGGACCCCTTTGGACCCCGGTAAGGCGGACTCTCTCTCCGCCATCTTTATCCGATGGGCAACACTGGATGAAGAACCGAGGCGGTTTCAAATCCACGATCCTCCATTTTTAGTCTGAAATAAAACCGCTCCGGACTCTTAACTCACGGCGTCGATATTGCTAAAATACGCCGCCTCGCGCCGCAACGGCGGGGAATATTTCGGTTTACCTAATACGCGCCCGTAGCTCAGTTGGATAGAGTACCTGGCTACGAACCAGGTGGTCGGGAGTTCGAATCTCTCCGGGCGCGCCATAAAATCAAAGAAAAAAATCAGGCAGTTACGGCGTCACCAGGTCGACTGTTCTCTCAACCCCGCCTTGGGTGTGCCCGAAGATGTGCTAATTACCGTACGCATTCGGGAGATGTTATCGGCGTACTCCGCCAAGTGAGCGTAGCGTTGACCATCGAGTAGTATGGCCTGACATGGTGAGGCAACGAACCCGCTATGTGGCCTGGTTACCATGACGCGACACCAGCCAGATACCGCCGAGGACCAGTACGGAAGCGGCAACATAATTTGTGGTGAGCGCTTCATCCAGCATGATAATTCCGCCGGCGGCCGTCAGTACGGGCACGCTCAATTGCACGGTGGAGGCGGTAAGCGCGCGCATTTCCCGCACGACCCGGTACCAGATCACATAACCCAGGCCGGATGTCAGTGCGCCTGACAACACGGCACACAGCAGTCCACGGACATCCGTCCTCATACAGGGCCAGGCCAGCAGCGACAGCATTATGGCCAACGGTACGGCACGCAAGAAATTCCCGGCAGTAGCCGCGCCGGGTTTCGTCACACCGCGTCCGAGCAAGGAATAGATTCCCCACGCGATGCCGCTTGTCAACATCAGGGCCGAACCCGCCAGAGTCGGTGTCTCGACGCCGGGCAGCACGAGAATCACCCCGCCGATCAATGAGGCGATGAGGCCTGCGCATTGCAACCCGCTCAAGCGTTCACCCGCCAGGAGGCCGGCCATGATCATGGTGGCCTGCACCGCCCCGAACAACAGCAGGGCGCCCGTTCCGGCGGAAAGCGTGATATAGGCAAAGGAAAATGCGCTGGCATAGATGAACAAGGCCAGCGCGCCACGCCATGAACCATGACCCCGCAATGACGTATGACGCCGATGCACCATCAGCCAGAGCATTGCCGCGCCCGCCGCCAGTCGCACAGTGGTGAAGCTCGCCGGATCTATCGACCCCGATTTGAGCGCCAGACGGCATAACAGCGAATTTGCGGCGAACGCCATCATCGCCAGCGTCGTGTAACTGGCGAGGCGCAGGCGGCTCATGGAGGATTCCGCAGTCAGCGCGCCTGCCGCGATGGGTGGCGCGGTTCTCCGGCGGTGAGACTCATGTATTGCACGCTGAACAAGCCATCGCGGTCGGCCCATGACATTTTCGTATGCCAGCCGGCCTTCCGCGCCAGATGCTGAAATTCCTGTGGCGTGTATTTGTACGAATTTTCGGTATGGATCGTGGCGGCTTCCTCGAAGTGAAAGGTTTCCCCCCGCAGCCGAATGACCTGCCTGCGTCGGCTGACCAGGTGCATTTCCATGCGGCCCGGCGCGGCATTGTAATAGGCGTAATGAGAAAAACCGTCCGGATCGAGCCGCGCACCGAGTTCGCGCCGCATGCGTGTCAGCAGATTGAGATTGAAAGCGGCGGTATGGCCGGCGGTGTCGTTGTAAGCGGCGTTGAGGATCTCCGGAGATTTCTTGCCGTCCACACCGATCAGCAGCGCGCCATTACTCCCGGTCAGATGCGCCGCTTGGCGCAGCAGGCGGACCGCCTCTTCCGGCGTGCAATTGCCAATGGTGGAGCCGGGAAAGAAAACAACCCGGCGCAGGTTCGGGTGGACATCGATCGGAAGGCTGAATAGTTGCAGGTAATCCGCGCACAGGGGCAGCATTCGCATGGCAGGAAATTGCCTGTTGAGCTGCTGCGTGCTTTGCTGGAGGTGCGGAGCGCATATGTCAATCGGGACATACACGGCATCACGGTCCAGGTGACGCAGCAGGTGCGGTGTCTTGACCGCGCTGCCGCTGCCGAGTTCGATCAGTACGCAGGATGCGCCAATCATTTCGGCCATTTGTGCGCCGAATTGATTGAGGATGGCGGTCTCCGCGCGCGTCAGGTAATACTCCGGCGTGGTGCAGATGAGGTCGAACAGTTGCGAACCGCGCGCATCGTAAAAAAATCTGGGTGGGATGGCGCGTCGTGTCCGGCGCAGTCCGGACAGCACTGCTTCGAGAAAATCTCCATCCTCCGACGGTTTCGGCAGTGGGCAGGCTTGCATCAGGCATCCTCCGCCAGGCGCAGGCCGGAGAACATCCAGCGATCAGAGGGCCGGAAAAAGTTGCGATAACTCGCGCGCATGTGATCACGTGCCGTGGCGCAACAGCCGCCGCGCAGGACCATCTGATCGCACATGAACTTGCCGTTGTATTCACCCAGCGTGCCGGGCAACGGCCGGAACCCGGGGTAGGGCAGGTAGGCGCTTTGCGTCCATTCCCATAAGTCTCCGTAGAGCTGGCTCAACCCTTCGCGTTGCGCGGGGAGCGGGAGGTGCAGGCCGGAGTCGAGGAAGTTGCCGTCCATCGGCTGCGGGGCCGCGGCGTGCTCCCACTCTGCTTCACCGGGCAGCCGCTTGCCCGCCCAGCGGGCATAGGCGTCGGCCTCGTAATAGCTCAGATGCGCGACGGGGGCATCCAGCCTCAGCGCATGTTGTCCGGTTAAATCGAATTGCCCCCAGCCGCCGTCCTCGCACCTGGACCAGTACTGCGGCGCCTGCCAGCCGCGCGACTGCACGGTATTCCAGCCGTCCGATAACCACAGATCGACGCGTCGATAGCCATCGTCCTCGATGAATGCCAGGTACTCGGCATTGGTGACGAGCCGTGTGCCCAGGCGAAAGTCCCGCAGCAGAGTCTCATGTCGCGGGCGCTCGTTGTCATAACTGAACCCGCTCCCGGCATGACCGATCTCGACGATGCCGCCGGGGAATTCCCGCCACCGCATCTCCGGGACAGGCGCGGCTGAAGACGGGGCGTGGATGGCGTGGTACGCCGGTTTGAGGGGATTGATGGAGAAATTGAACAGGATGTCCATCAATAACAGTTCCTGGTGCTGGATCTCGTGCTCGATGCCCAGGAGGATCCGATTCAGGATCTCCGTTTCCGCCTCTGCCGGAAGGTGTTCCAGCAGTTCTACCACGGCATCGCCGACGTGCTGGCGATAACGACGGATCTGCGCAACCGTCGGACGCGACAGCAGGCCGCGCCGGGGTCGCGGGAAGAAGGCGCCGGCTGTTTCATAATAGGAATTGAACAGGTGGGCGAAGTCCGCATCAAATACCTTGTAGCCGGTTGCGAACGGCTGCAGGACGAATGCCTCGAAAAACCAGGTGGTGTGGGCCAGGTGCCACTTCGGCGGGCTGACTTCCATCGAGGCCTGGACGACATAGTCCTCGATTTCCAGCGGTGCGCACAGCGCCTCGGTGCGGGTCCGCACCACCAGAAACCTGTCCATGAGTGGCGAATGACCGGGCATCAATGGGACTGGTTTCGGGTGACCTGAAAACATCGGCTCACTCCGTGATCGTTACGCCGCGCCAGAAAGCGATATGGTTCTTGATGTGAGCCGCGGCATCATGAGGCTCGGGGTAATACCAGGCAGCGTCCTTGTTCGCCTGACCGTCCACGACCACGTCGAAGTAGCTGGCAACTCCCTTCCATGGACACCTGGAATGTGTGTCGCTGGCCCGCAGAAACTCCTGCTTCACGGCGGCTGGCGGAAAGTACACATTGCCTTCGACACGGACGATCTCGTTCACCGGAGCCTCGGCAATCACCTGGTCGTTCCATAGGGCTTTAGGCATGTTTATCTCCTTCAGTGTCCTTGTGCAAGTGGCATGTGTCCGTATCGCCGCACCCGATCCGGCTCATCCATTCGCCGTGCCAATGATGATGCGGGGCGTAAACGCAGAAATACAACGGCTTACGGAGTGTCGGTCGGCCAGGTACGCAGATCCTCTACAAACAGGGCGGATATTCTGAAATCGGCCTGTTTTCCTATGGTCGCGGCATGCTGCCGGATTCTTACAGCGGGTGGCAGTCGCGCCGGGTGTTCATTTGTAATTCGCCGCGATGCGCCGCTTCCGGTCTGATCAGAGGCGCTGGAGTACGGATTGTTCTATGATGCCTGCGCCTGGCGCCGGTCACCGGCGATATCAGTTTTCCCTGCGGGCGAACCAGCGCCGCTCAAGGCACTCACGCAATCGCAGCCGGCTTCGATACAGCATCACATTCATATTGGCCCGGGTAATGCCGAGCGTGGCGCAGATTTCCGCGGTATCGAGTTCGATATATTCACGCAGCATGAACACGCGCGCCTGATCGCCGGGAAGATCCTCCAGGCATGCCTCGAAGACGCGCCAGAACTGCTCATCGTCGAGCGAAGCCTCGGGATCGGTCCATTTACCGGGCCGCCTGCCGGTGTGCCAGGATCCGTTGGCGTCGAACAACTCGTCGAAATTCGCCGCGCCATCCTGGTGTGTCCGGCTGCTGGCATCCACCATGCGATGCCTGTGGCGCAGAACATCGGCGATCTTGTTTCTCAGGATGGCGAATATCCAGGTCTTCAGGGCGGCCCTGCCGTCAAAGGAGCCGGCGTTCTTCAAGGCGCCGATCAGGGCGTCCTGCACCGCGTCTTCCGCAGCCTGTGCATCCCTTAGCTGGAGGGTGGCGAATTTCACCATCTGGCGTCGAAGATCTTCAAGGAAGTCGGCATCCACCAATGATGAAACGAGCGGCGAAACCGACAGCGCCGGCGGTGCGGCAGATTCCATGTCTATCCCCTGATTTGATTGCTTGTTGTGCCATTCCATAAATGGGCATCTCGTCGTGCGAATCGAATGGAAGAACGGCTGCGCACTCGCCGCTTCATGGTCCTCAATCCGGCTCAGGCATAATCACTCCGCATCTCCCAGGCTTCGCCGGCGAAGGCGGCGTCGATGGGCGTGGCGGTCAGATGATTGGTGTAGTTGCTCAGGACTTTCATCGCCACCCCAAGCAGTACATCGAGGGCGTGGCGCGGCGTATAGCCGGCGGCATAAAACGCGCGCAGTTCCGGGCTGTTGTTCACCCACCCGCGTTCACGCACGACGGCGCGGGCGATCCCGGCCAGGGCATCCAGGCCGGCATCCGGCAGGGCGCCGCCGTTGCGTAATGCCGCGATGATGTCGCCATCAATCCCGGTCATGTTTCTCGCAATGAAGGAGTGCGCGGCGACGCAGTAGGCGCAACGGTTCTGAACACTGCATGCAAGCAGGACCACCTGCTGCTCTTCCGGTTTCAATCCGCTTGTTTCAAGCAATGCCCCAAGCTGCCTGTAGGCCTGCAATGCCGCGGGCGATTCGGCCAGGTGCGCGTACAGATTTGGGATGAAGCCCAGCGCCTTGTTCGCGCCATCCAGGATGGCCACCGATGTGGCGGGGGCGCTTTCGACGGTATGCAGCTTGAATGCAGGCATGATCCCACCCCGTTGATCAATACATCATGTGCGACCGGGATGAATTGTCGGATGTATCGGCTCGGCCCTCCATGTGCGAATGGCCGGAAATTATGTCCAATCGTCCGGAATCCGGACCTTGTGAATCAGTCGGGGCGCCTCAGCCTCCGGGCAGCGTGACGCATGAACTGGAATTGCCTGGCGGAGTTACGGCATCCGCTGCAGGCCAGGTTATGCAGGCGCACAACCAGCCATTCGCGCGGGGTCAACCGGCGTTCAAATGATTGCGAAATCACTTTCGTATTTCGTCTGCAGTCATGCATGATGGAATTACTCCGGGTTTATTGCCCTGAATGAACACCCGCCGGTTCGCGGCGGGTGAATGTCCTCGTCATCGGGAATGCCCGCTCACTGCTTTTCCGGCGCGCAGGGGTTCCTGGCCGCGCAGGGATTGCTCGCCTTGCACGGGTTCTTCGCCGCGCACGGATTGGCGGCTGCACAGGGGGACTTCGCGGTGCAGGGATTGCTGCGGCGGGGCTTGAAATCCTTTTGCAGGGTAGCCGTGTACGCCGTCAGGGCAGCCAGCTCCTTGCCGTCCCAGGGCAGGGGCTGGGCGGCCATTGGCGCCACCATGCAGAACTGGACCATCTCATCCAGGTGTACGGCCTGCAGGCCGGAGCGGTCGGACGGCATCTTGACGAAATGCGGGTAGGGTTTGGTGAAGGTCTCGTTGAATGCTCCATGGGATTGGTGACAGGTGTTGCAGGACATCCCGTTGGTGCTCAATGAAGTGTCGTTGAACAGTTCCTTCCCGTAGGTGACCAGTTCGGCCTGCGCGCCCTTGTATGGCCGGTAGTGCTTCGGGCGTGTCACCAGGCCGGAATCAATCTGGTTCCCCATCGCGGCCGCGCAGGGGTTGGCGGCGGAACAGGTGTTGTTGGCGGCGCACGGGTTCCTTGCGGCACAGGGATTCTTCGCGGCGCATGGATTCATCGAGACGGTGCTGCCGGGGGCGCAAGGGTTGGCGCGGCAGGGGGCGGCCATGGCGAGGCCGCCCATGGACAGCGTGAGCGCTCCCGAAGCGATCAGGGCATTGGCCAGTCTGGTGCGTTTCATGATGTGCTCCTCTGGTAGAGAATTTTGGTTGGCATCGGTTCGCGGCTTGCAACCGTGACGAATATTCAGTCGGACATGGCGGGGTAAATGTTACAAATGCCGGCAGGTCTGTCAGATGGCGATGCAAGGAAGGTGGCGCGGTCGGATGATCAGGGCCTCTGTACGGGGTCGCTGCTTCATCAGCGGCAATCCCGTGCGCGTTGTTGCGCCGGCGAGCACGGAATGGATCCGTAAGAACAGAACACGCAACAATCTCCCGGCCTGGGTTTCAGCAGCGCATGACAGTGATTGCATTCATAAAACCACTGGCATGCGTCGCTGGGCATGCGTTCCGGTGCGGTGTTCCCGCAGTGCGGGCATGTGAGCAGCGAGGTGAGCACAGGTTCAAAGTTCGACGTATGTATTCCCATCACGTTCGGAGGCAACAGCCTGTGCGATCCTGTCCAGGGTTTCATCCACGGAAATCGTCATCCAGCTGGTGACTTCCAGCGAGCGGTCTTCGAAGATATCCGTGCCGGGATTGGCCCGCGCCCGGTCCCATATCGACACATCGCGTTGTCTGATCAGGGCTTCGATGTGCGGACGATAGAGCACGAATAATGCGCTGATCCAGCGGTTTACCGGCCACGAGGGAAATGCGTGGTCGATCACGAAATGGTCCAGCATGCGGATGACCTGATCGGCGGGATACCAGGCCTCCGCCGTAACCCAGCGGTTGACCGTGAACAGCCCGATCGGAAAACCATAGCCGTCCATCGCAATGGCAACAAGGTGCGACAGCGCCTCATCGCCCTGCGGCCAGGGGTCGGTGGCGGGATAGTCCAGCGGGGTTACGTCCGGCGGCATCCCCTTGGGGCGCAAAAAACAGTGGAAGTGGCCGTGCTCGCCCGTTTCGCTCCGATGCGCGTGGTAATAATACTGTGCATGACTCTCGCGGTCATACACGTCGTCCGCCGGGTAATGATTGAATTCGTAAAAGGTCTCCCCACGGTTCAGGGCATCGCGCAATACCTCGCCGACGATGTTCATTCCCGCTTTCCTCAGTACGCGGTAGCAGGTCAGAATTTCCCGTCCCGCGCGCTGCATGGCAAGCAGTTGTGCCGGTGACAAGGTAGAGAAATCCGGCTCCGTGAGCGCGGTTGCGCCCGCGGAGCCGGTTGGCGCCGGCATTACTGAGTCCGTGCCGCGCACGGATTTTTTGCCGCACAGGGGTTTTTAGCTGCGCATGGATTTTTGCCCGCGCAGGGATTTTTCCCGGCGCAAGGATTCGCGTTACAAGGATGCGTCTCTTCGGAATCTCCCTCTTTTTGCTTTGTGGCGCACGGGTTTTTGCCAGCGCAGGGATTCGCGGCCATCTGGCTCGATCGGGCGGCACAGGGGTTTGCCGCACTACACGGTGCGGCGAACGCGGCGCCGCTCATGGCCGCCGCCAATGCGCCGGATGAGAGCAGGGATTTTGTTAATTTATTGAATTTCAAGATCATTCCTCCTGGCAGACTGGTTCGGGGCGTGCAAGTATTAGTCGCCGGAGCGAGCGAAATTCATACAGCCATCGATGGAAATGTTTTTATGGCCAGGCGTATTGCACGGCTATCCGCCGAAATTCATGGCCGGAGCATAAAGCCACGCGGTAGTTTCAGCTTCTTGAATTCGTGCGCCGGCGTAGCCGGAATGGACGCCGGAAAACCTGGGTCACGCCGGTTTATTGCTCATCAGGCCGGTTCCACTCACGCCGGTTGATGGCGTAACCGGTAATCTCGCCTGTGAAGGGCAACGCCAGCATGCCGGGTAAGTGGCTGACCTGTCCTGGATCGCGGTATCTGTGGATGCCGATGGTCATGCCTGCATGTCCGCCGCGCGGCTGGGAGATATACGTCCCGAACAGACGGTCCCATACGGATAGGTTGAAGCCGAAGTTGCTGTTGGCTTCATTGTCCTCCACTGAATGGTGCACACGGTGCATGTCCGGCGTCACCACTGCAAGCCGCAGCAGCCGGTCCAGCGCCAGGGGCAGGCGCACATTGCCGTGATTGAACATGGCCATGGCGTTCAGCACCACCTCGAAGGTCACCACCGCCACGACCGGCGGCCCCAGCACCAGGATGACCGCGAACTTGATCAGCATGGAGAGGACGATCTCAATTGGATGGAATCGCGCGCCGGTAGTGACGTCGAAGTCCAGGTCCGCATGATGCACGCGGTGCAGGCGCCAGAGCAGCGGCGCTGCATGGAACATCATGTGCTGGAGATAGATGGCGAAGTCCAGTATCACCACGGAGGCGATAACGGCGAGCCATCCTGGCGCCGGAAGATAATTGAAGGCGCCCCAGCCCTGCCGGTCGGCGAATAGCGCGGCGCCCACGGCGGCGGCGGGGAAGAGCAGCCGCAGCACGACGCTGTTGAGCGCCACCAGTCCGAGATTGCTGGACCAGCGCGCACCCTTGGATACCGTCAGGGCGCGGCGCGGGGCGAGGATCTCCCACGTCGCCATGACGGCGAGTACGCCAAAAAAGCAACCGAGACGGATGGCGACCTCATGTTGCTGTATGAAATCATCGACATTCATGGCGGAGCGCTCCGGACTGGTGGTGGGGTAGCGGAATTATCACGGGACGTTGGACATGTGGGATTCCCGTGCGCGTGAAGGTATCTCTTCCGACATGATATCCACAGCGGCGTCTTCAGTGGAAGTTCATTTAATGCCGCTTCCTCGGCGCCAGCAGATCGGTGATGGTGCCTTCCGCCATCTCCGCCGCGAAGCCGAGGGTTTCCGACAGCGTCGGGTGTGGATGAATGGTCAGGCCGATGTCTTGCATGTTCATGCCCGCCTCCAGCGCCAGCATCGCTTCGGCGATCAGTTCGCCGGCGTTGGCGCCGACGATGCCGGCGCCGAGGAGGCGGCGCGTGTCCGGATCGAGCAGCACCTTGGTTGTCCCCTCTCCGCGCGCGATCGACAGCGCGCGGCCCGAGGCCGCCCAGGGAAAGCTGGCCTTTTCGAATGCGATGCCCTGTGCCCTGGCCTGCGTCTCGGTCAGCCCCATCCACGCGATCTCGGGATCGGTGTAGGCCACGGCCGGAATGGTCGCCGGTTCGAAAAAGGATGCGTGCCCGGCGATGTTCTCCGCCGCGACCTTGCCCTCATGCACCGCCTTGTGCGCCAGCATCGGTTCGCCGACGATGTCGCCGATGGCATAGATATGCGGCACGTTGGTGCGCATCCGCCGATCCACCGGGATGAAGCCGCGCTCATCCACGATCAGGCCCGCCGCCTCGGCGTTGATCGCGCGTCCGTTCGGACGGCGACCGGCGGCCAGCAGCACGCGGTCGTAGATCTGCGGTTCGGGCGCCTGATCTCCCGCGAAACTGACCAGCAGTCCGGTCGCACGCGGCTCGATCCCGGCGACCCGGGTCTTGAGGTGAATGGCCTCGTAGCGCTGCTCGATGCGCTTGTGCAGCGGACGGACCAGGTCCCTGTCCGCGCCGGGGATGAGCCCATCGGCAAGTTCCACCACGGTGATCCTGCTGCCCAGCGCGTCGTAGACCGTCGCCATCTCCAGGCCGATGATGCCGCCGCCGATGATCAGCATGCGCTGCGGTACGTCCTGCAACGCCAGGGCTCCGGTGGAGTCGATGAGGCGGGGGTCGTCATAGGGCAGGCCCGGTATGCGCGCCACGCTGGAGCCGGCGGCGACGACGGCATTGTCAAAGGTGACGATCTTCTCGCCTTCGGCGGTCTGTACCAAAAGACTGTTGGGCGAGACGAACTGTGCCGTGCCGCGCATCACCCGCACCTTGCGCTGCCGGGCGAGCCCGGCGAGTCCGCCGGTGAGCCGGCCGACGACATCTTCCTTCCAGTCGCGGATACGGTCGAGGTCAATCACCGGCCTGCCGAAGGCCACGCCGTGAGGCGATATCTCCTCCGCTTCATTGATGACCCTGGCGACGTGCAGCAAGGCCTTGGACGGGATGCAGCCGACGTTCAGGCACACGCCGCCGAGCGCGGCGTGTTTCTCGATCAGCACCACCTGCCTGCCGAGATCGGCCGCGCGGAACGCGGCGGTGTAGCCGCCGGGACCTGCGCCGAGCACGACGACTTCGGCGTGGATATCGCCACGGTGCGTGGGAGCGGTCATGGGTGACGGGGCTGGCGCGGGACTGTTCAAGGATGAAGGCGGATGATCGGACGGAGACCCCGGCGCATTGACCGGTACGTGCGCCTGTGTGGTGGTATCCAGCAGCAATATCACTGCGCCGGCGCTCACCTTGTCGCCGATAGCGACCCGGATCTCCGTTATTACGCCGGCCGCGGGTGAGGGGATATCTATCGCCGCCTTGCTGGTTTCCACCATGATCAGGGATTGGTTCGCCTGAACAGAATCACCCGGATTGACCGTGATTTCGATGACCGTAGCGCCGGTCACATTGCCGTCCTCCGGAACCCTGATTTCAATGAACTGTCCCATGGCCGCCCCCTGTCGTTGGCTGTTGAAGTTTTGTCAGAAATCCAGCTCGATGCCCATTGCCCGGGTAAACCGGTTGAATCCCGCGAACAGCTCCATCACGCCCAGCGCCTCGACGATCTCAGCCTCATCGCAGCCGAGAGATATCAGCTTGCTGAAATCATCGCTGCTGATATCGTGAGTGAGCCGATTCGCCTTGCGGGCGAAGTTGACGAGCGCAACGTCCCGCTCGCTCAGATGGTCTTCCAGCTTGCCCTTGATGATCTCTCCGAGCTGACAATCGTCCATCCCCATACCGCGCAACGCCGCCGAGTGCGCCGCGACGCAATAGGCGCAACCGTTGTCGAGCGACACAAGCAGCGCGATGATCTCCTTGGTGAAACGCTCCAGCCTTCCCTTCAGAAGCACCTGCTTGACCTTGTTCCAGTTGGCTTCGAGCAAAGGTGGATGTTTGGCGTAGGTCCGGAACAGGTTCGGAACGTATCCGAACGTGCGGTTGATCTCATGCAATGTGGTCAAGGAATTGTCTGTGACCGCGGGTGATGTTCGTGTCATGGGTGGATGCTCCTGTATGTATGCGCCGGCTATGCGGCTACCAGGCCGTGATTGCGCAATATGTCGAGGTAGATGTCAGGTTCCGGACGTATGCGGTAGTTGTCGGTTTCGTGGGTCCATACAATATTCCCGCTCCGGTCGGTGATGATGACGGTCGGCAGCACGGTGTCACTGTCATAGCCGAGCATCTGTATACCCATGGGCAGGCCGTTCGGATGCTCGATGCCAAGCGCTCGCGCGGCGACATTGCCCTCATCAGACAGGAAGTCGAATTTCATGTCATGTTTCCTGGCCAGTTCGACGGTGTCGCTGTGCGGCTGCGGCGAAATCATGGCAACCCGTACGCCGAGTGCGACAATTTCTTTATAGCGCGCCACCAGCTCCTTGAGTTGCGCCACGCACAATGGGCACCAGTTGCCGCGATAGAAGATCAGGATCGCGGGCCTGTCGGTCAGTTGGCTGGAGTTGATGATCGATCCGCCGACATCCCTGACGGTGAAGGACGGGAGGCGAGTGCCCAC
>JADLET010000137.1 GCA_020845975.1 Gammaproteobacteria bacterium
GTGTTAATATCCAGGGGGGGGCGGCCGGCGCAGGCCGGCCGCCACATTTTTATGACGAGCCGTTTCTACACGAAATAACGATATCGAGCGGTGCTGGCCATGCAAACGTCCATGCTAATCGTGGTTCTGCTGATACTCAGCACGATTGCCTTCTACCTGGGGCGGCGCCGCGCCTTCGCGGTCGCGCAGGGGAAGATCCGGAACCTTCATTCCCTGCCTTCCTATTACGGTTATTACGTTGCCCTGTGGTGCGGTTTGCCTGCTCTATTGGTGGCAGGTATCTGGTTCTCCGCCGAGGATGTGATCATTACGGGGATTCTGGTCGACAACCTTCCGCCGGAGGTACGCAGCCTGGAGTCCGGCCGGATCAATCTGGTATTGAACGATATACGAAACCTGGTCAGCGGCAACGTCACCTCGCGAGAGGCCGATGCTTCCATGCAGGCCGCGGCGGATCACTATCGACAATTGCGTGCGACAAGCCATGCCGCGCTCAGCGTCATCGCGCTTACGCTGGTCCTTGTCGCGGGTTCTTTCAGTCTGACGCGCATTCGTCCGGAGCATCGCGCCCGCAACGCCGTTGAGCGCATCATCATGGCGCTGCTCGTCGCCTGCTCGAGCATTGCGATCCTCACCACCGTGGGCATCGTGCTCTCGGTGCTGTTCGAGTCACTGCGCTTTTTCCAGACGATTTCCATTTTTGAATTCCTGTTCAGCCCGCACTGGAGCCCGCAGACCGCGCTTCGCACTGACCAGGTCGGTTCTTCAGGGGCGTTCGGCGCCGTGCCCTTGTTCACCGGCACCCTGCTGATCTCGTTCATCGCCATGGCGGTGGCGGTCCCGATCGGCCTGCTCTCGGCAATCTATCTGTCGGAATACGCCAGCCGCAGGCTGCGCTCTGTCGTGAAACCTCTGCTCGAAATCCTGGCGGGCGTACCGACCGTGGTATACGGGTTCTTCGCCGCCCTGGTCGTGGCGCCGATGATCCGCGATGCGGGCATGTCCCTTGGACTCGATGTCGCTTCGGAGAGCGCGCTGGCCGCCGGACTCGTCATGGGTATCATGATCATCCCGTTCGTGTCCTCGCTGTCCGACGACGTCATCAATGCCGTGCCACAGGCCCTGCGCGACGGCGCCTACGGGCTGGGCGCGACCCAGTCCGAGACGGTACGCAAGGTGATTCTGCCGGCCGCGCTGCCCGGCATCGTCGGCGGCATCCTGCTGGCGGTGTCGCGCGCCATCGGCGAGACGATGATCGTGGTGATGGCCGCGGGCCTGTCGGCGAACCTGACCGCTAACCCGCTGGATTCTGTTACCACGGTGACAGTGCAGATTGTCACCCTGCTCACGGGGGACCAGGAATTCGACAGCCCGAAGACGCTGGCGGCCTTCGCGCTCGGTCTGGTGCTGTTCGTGGTGACCCTGCTGCTCAACGTCTTCGCCTTGCATATCGTGCGCAAATACCGGGAGCAATATGACTAATCAGAATCCGAGGCAGGACATCGCCGGCGCCGACGTGATGGATTCCCGGCGCACCTTCGAGATCGTGCGCGCCGGTATGAAGCGACGCCAGTCCGCGGAAAAGCGTTTCCGTCTGTACGGGCTGCTGGCCATTCTGCTTGGTTTGACATTTCTGTCGGTGCTGTTCGTGAGCATCATTGGCAACGGCTATACCGCCTTCGCGCAGACCTATGTGAAGATTCCGGTGTACTTCGACCCCGCCGGGATCGATCCCGAGGGGACACGCGATCCGGACACCCTCAACACCGCCGATTACTCCGCCCTGGTCAAGGCATCGCTGCGTGAGATGTTCCCCGCCGTGACGGAGCGCGGCGAGCGCCGCGAGCTTTACAGCATTATCAGCACCGGCGCAGGCTTCGAGCTGCGCGACAGCGTGCTGGATGATCCCGCGCTGATCGGTACCCGGCAGGACATCTGGCTTGTGGCCGATGACGAGATCGACATGCTGATGAAGGGCCACGTCGACCGCACGGTCCCCGAGCTGGACCGGCGCGTCAAGGACAACCAGATCGCGTGGGTCGATCAGCTCAATTCGGAGGGGCGTGTGGAGAAGCGCTTCAATACGAACTTCTTCCTCGCGGGCGACTCGCGCGACCCGGAACTCGCCGGCATCCGTGGGGCCCTGGTCGGCTCTTTCTACCCGTTGCTGCTGACCCTGATACTGTCTTTCCCAATCGGAGTGGCCGCGGCGGTGTATCTGGAGGAATTTGCTCCGCGTAACCGCCTGACTGACCTGATCGAGGTCAATATCAATAACCTCGCGGCCGTACCCTCCATAGTGTTCGGTCTGCTGGGACTCGCGGTATTCATTAATTTCTTTGGCCTGCCGCGCTCGGCGCCGATCGTTGGTGCCTTCGTGCTCACGCTGATGACACTCCCGACCATCATCATAGCCAGCCGCGTCGCACTGAAGTCGGTGCCGCCCTCGATCCGGGAGGCGGCCCTGGGTGTGGGTGCTTCGCCGATGCAGGCCATGTTCTACCACGTGCTGCCGCTCGCCATGCCGGGCATGCTGACCGGCACCATCATCGGCATGGCACAGGCGCTTGGCGAGACAGCTCCCTTGCTGATGATCGGTATGGTGGCCTTCATTGTGAGCATTCCGGGCGGCATATTCGATCCCGCCACGGTGCTTCCGGTGCAGATATTCCTGTGGGCCGACAGCCCCGAGCGTGGATTCGTCGAGCGCACATCGGCGGCTATCATGGTGTTGCTCGCGTTCCTCATCCTGATGAACGCGATCGCGGTTATCCTGCGCAAGCGGTTCGAGCGCAGATGGTGAGATACGAATACCTGTAAGAGGGCTGATCTATGTCATCTGTGGATACTATCGAGGAAGCGGTACAATTGAAGCGGGCCAATTTCAAGCAGGCGGCGGGGCATATGGATTCTCTCACCAGAAAACAGGAGCAGCGGGAAACCGAGGGGGATGTGCGGGTGGAGAATCCGCGCCTGCGCTGCAACGATGTAAACGTCTACTACGGTGAAAAGCACGCCGTTATGGGTGTCAATCTCGATATCGGTCGCAATGAGGTGATCGCGATGATCGGTCCCTCGGGTTGCGGCAAGTCGACCTTCCTGCGCTGCCTCAATCGCATGAACGACACCATAGTGGGCTGCCGCGTGACCGGCCAGATCTTCATGGATGAGCAGGATATCAACGCCTCCGGGATCGACGTGGTGCCGCTGCGGGCGACAGTCGGCATGGTGTTTCAGAAGCCGAACCCGTTTCCGAAGTCGATCTGGGAAAACGTGGCCTTCGGACCTCGCATCCATGGCCTCGCGCAGAACAAGGCCGAGCTTGAGGAGATGGTCGTCACCAGCCTGCAGCGCGCCGGATTGTGGGAGGAGGTGAAGGACCGGCTCGAACAGCCCGGAACCGGGCTGTCGGGCGGCCAGCAGCAGCGTCTTTGCATTGCGCGCACCATCGCCGTCAATCCCGAGGTGATCCTGATGGACGAGCCCTGTTCGGCGCTCGACCCGATCGCAACCGCGGTGATCGAGGACCTGATCGACGAGTTGCGCGAGCTTTATTCAATCGTCATCGTCACTCACTCGATGCAGCAGGCCGCGCGTGTTTCGCAGCGCACGGCGTATTTCCATCTGGGTAATCTGATCGAAGTGGGGGAGACCACCCAGATCTTCACCAACCCGGTGCACAAGCTCACCGAGGATTACATCACGGGTCGCTTCGGCTGACGGCTGCTGATGGCGGGAAATAGCCGATCGATCTTTATGGAGCGGAGACGCGTCATGGTGCAATCCCTGGAAGGGCACTCGGTACGCCGGTTCGATGGCGAGCTCAACAGCCTGCATACGCAGGTGCTGGAAATCTCCGGTCTGGCGATGGATCAGGCGCGGCAGGCCTTGCGTGCGCTGTATGACCGTGACCTTGACGCTGCGCGCAAGGTGATTCTGCGCGAACGCGATGTCGATGCGCTGGAGGTCAAGGTCGATGAGCAGATCGTCGCCATGCTGGCGCGTCGCGCGCCGCTTGCGCTTGATTTGCGCATCATCATCTCGTTTTCCAAGATGGTGACTCATCTGGAGCGTATCGGCGATGAGGCGATGCGCGTCGCCGAACTGTGTCTGCGTCTGTACGAGGCGGGCTCGGACATAGATGGTAATGCCCTGCTGGCGGACGCCTATGCGATGGGGCGCGGAGCGGAGCGGATGCTTTCTCATGCGCTGGAGGTGATCGATACCCTGGACGCTGAACGCGCCAAGGAACTGCTGGCGGATCGGGGGCGTTTGCAGGTCGAGTTCGAGACCGGCCTGCGCAGGCTGGCGAGTCTGTCGCCTGGCGACAGCCACACAGCCGCGCAGGGGATCGATGCGGTGCTCATCATGAAGGCGCTGGAACGCATCGGCGACCATGCGCGCAATCTGGCCGAGTACGTCGTTTATATCGTGAGCGGCACTGACGTCCGTCACCAGCAGAACCTCCGGCCAGTGCAGGAGCCGCACAGGCCGGGATGACGCCCGGGGCATTTCCGCCTCAGCGCTCGAAGCTGTAGATCAGGTCGATGCCCGCGCCCGAGCTTGTCCCGCTCTCGGTTTCAAGGGTCCACTTATCGTTCAGTTTGTAGCGGATCTGGAATGCCGCGGTGTTTTCCACCAGTCCCCGGATGTAGCGCACGTACAGCCGCGGCGACAGCGATTTCCCCAGTACCAGCGCCGTGTCGGTGGCCGTTTGTCCGGACTCTATGCTGACCTCGCTCAGATCGAACAGTCCGCCGATGCGGGTGGCGAGCGCCTCACCGCCGACCAGGGCGAGCGAAGTCGCCGCCTGATACAGCGCGCGTCCCTCCGTCGTCGAGGCCTGGTCGAGCGGTCGGCCGAGAATGAGATAGGACAGTGCGTCACCGTCGTCCATCACGGGTTCGGAGAACAGGCGCACCAGTGGCTGTTCCGCTGTTCCCGTAACGCGCACCCCCACCTTGATGTCATCGCCACGCTGGCGCGCGGCGATAATGTCGAGCGCCGGATTGTCGATCTGGCCGCCGGCGTACAGCGCGCGTCCTTGTTCGATGTTCAGGTTCTGGCCATAGGCGCGGTAGCGGCCTTCGACGAAGCGGATCTCGCCCTGACCGTTGATGTCGTCAGGCGTATTCATCAGGATGCGCAGGCGACCGGCCAGGCGGCCATCCAGTCCTTTGCCCGAGACCCTCACCTGGTCCCCGATGATGATGATGAGATCGCCATGGATGCGCATGCCGTCCGACGCCCCTGCGGTCTCCCGGCCGACGATGACCACGTCCCCGGAGACCTTCGTCGCAGGTTCCGACATGAAGGGTTCGATGCGCGCCGAGGGAATGGTGAGCGTCCCGCCGAATTCGAGGTCGCCGGGGGCCAGGCGCAGTGTGACGGCAGGCGAGGCGGTGACCTCCGCCGAGGGCAGTCGCACGATCTCGACCCGTTCGCCGTTGAGCGTGAGCGTGCCCGCCCACGTGTCGCGATCGCGCACCATCCCGTCGCCCTCGATCCTGAGCCGTCCTTCGCCTGAAGTCAGCCCGCCGTCGAGCCGCCAGCGGTTTTGTACCGCCTGCAGGCGCAGGCTCAGGTCGTGCAGGCTGAGCCCGAGCCGGGTAACAGCGAGCGTCGCCAGATCAGCGTCGATCTGGCCGTCGACGCGTGGATCGTCGAAAGAGCCCGATAGCGTGATGCCCGCGTGCAAGTGGCCTTTGCCGGGCAGCAGACTGGGCGCCAGCAGCGTGATCAGACTCAGATCGTTCAGGTCGAGATCGACGCGGCCCGTAAACGGTTGCGCCGACGAGAATTGCGTCCCGGTGGTGTACCAGTCCGGCACGCGCAGATCCGCGTCAATGCGCGTACCGTCGGCAACGTCGATGCGGAGTGCGGAACGCAGATTGTCGTCTTCGCGGCCGATCTCCAGCGCCGCCGAGTGGTAGCTCAGGGTGTGCATCTGCGCCTCGGCGCCTTCATCCGGCAGGGAATAACTCAACGTGCCCCCGGATATTCCCGCGCGCGCCTCCAGTGTCTGCACGCGCCCGTCCGCATACTCTACACGCAGTTCTCCGGTGCCGGCGCCGCCAAGTTGTGCCCCGGATACCGGCAGGAGCGTGGAGAGGTCCGCGAGATCCAGATCCCGCCAGGCCATGGCGGTCTGCAGCCGCTGACCGTCGGGTGTGCCCGCGCCCGACAGGCAGAGGCGTGACGCATCCCGGCGCCAGCACCAGTCCTGCAGGGCGAACGATTCCGGCGCAAGCGTCAATCCGGTCGTGGCTTCCTGGTCATATGCACCCAGCCTGCCCAGCACGATGCGGCCGTCGTGCAGGCGCGCCTGCCAGCTTTTCTGCTGCAATGATCCATTCAGGCTTTGTTCGATCCGGTATCCGTCGCGTTCCGCCGCCAGGCGCAGGTGGTGATCACGCGTGTTGCCGTCGGCATCCAGCGTGATGCGGCCGCCGGACCATGCGCGCATTCCGGCGCCGGTGGCCTCCGCATGCATGTTCCACTGACCCGCGGGCGCCAGGTCAATGTCGGCATTGAGCCGCAATTCCTCGGTATGCATGTCGCGGAAGGCCAGGCGACGGCCATTGAGTTCGATGCGCGTACGCAGCGCACCGGGCGGCCCGCTGATGTTTCCCTCCGTGTCCAGCGCGCCATCGAGGTCCGGGTGCAGCGCGGCCAGCTCCGGCGCGTGCAGTTTCCACTCCAGCCGCCATTGCGCGCCGAGACGGGCGCTGCCATCGAGCGTCGCTGCGCCGGAGCGCAGGCGCAGGTCATCGACGAACAGCTCATTCTTGCGCATGGCCAGGCGGCCATTCAGCGCGAGCGGATAGTCGCGCAGTGTGCCTTCGATCCTGTCGATATCCAGTCCGAGCGTCAGCCCGTCGCCTGTAAAGTCACCGCGCACCCGCGCCTGCACCTCGAGCTGGCCGTCAAAGTCCTTCCGGTAGACCGCCGGGTTGACGCCTTGCCCCGCGAGCGCGGCCTCCCAGCGCAGGATGGGGGACCAGCTCAGCTCGCCTTGTCCGGACCAGGCGCCGTCCAGCCACGCGCCGGAGAGTTCCGGGACGGTTACACCGGCGCGGTCGCCCCGGCCCGTGAGCGACAGATCGAGCGGCGACACATGCGGAGGGATCAGCGCGCCGTTCAGCGTGAAGGTGTAGTCGTCCAGTGTTCCGGAGGCATGCAGCGCGCCGCGCGGGCTGGAGGTGGCGCCGATTCCGCCCGTCGGGGGCCAGGTCAGGTCTTGCCAGTGGGCGTCGAGGGTGAAATCACCCGGTGCGCCATCCACAATGCGCAGCTCCGCATTGCCATTGAGCTCCGCCGTGCCGTCGGGTGCGGCGAGGCGGAAACGGGGGACTTCCCAGTTCTCTCCATGCCGCGCCAGCTCCAGGGCAAGCGACCAGCTTCCATGCCGCGGGTCGTCCCAGGTCAGTTCGCCGTCCGCACTGAGCGTGCCGTCGTCACCCCTGGCCTGGGCGACGAGTCCCTGGATCCGGCCGGCCGGCACCTGCGGGAACAATGCGGAGGGCACGAAGGATTCCGCCGTAGCGCGCACCTGCCAGCGTGGCGTGCCGGTATCTCCGCCGAGGCCGGTATCGATGTGCGCGGAGCTGCGCAGATCGAGCGGCTGCGTAAGATGGAGTCCGGCGTCGATTTGCCGCCAGGGTCCGTCGATCGTGCCATCGCCGACGATCGTGATGTCGCGTATGCCGCCTTCCCCCCGCAGGGAGAGATGCAGGGGCGCGTGCGTGTTGAGCGGCACATCTCCGTCGAGCTCCAGCCGCAGTCGCGGCGCGGCGATTCGCAGTCCGGCCAGGCGCACCTCCCCGTCCTCGGCGCTGATGCCCGCTTCCAGGCTGTCGATGCCGGCCGGTTCCCGTTCCGGAAGCGATAACGTTACACGCCCGGTCGTGAGCCGTTGGATATCGACCGGAACGGGCACGCGAATATCGAACGCGCCGGCTTGATCCGCCGGGCGTGGCCCAGGTTTGACCGTGGCTTCTATCGTGCCGAGTTCGAGTTTGTCGATGACGAGGCGGCCATCGAACAGACGTCCCGGTTTCCAGTGCAGCGCGGCCCGGTCGATGCGCAGGCTGAAGGCCGTGTTGTCATAGCCCAGGCCCGTGATGATCAGCGGACCCGCGAGCCGGCCTTCTAGGCCCTCCACTGTCAATTGCCCCGGCGTCAGTCGCTGGATCTGTGCAAATACCCAGCGCAGGCCGGATTCGGTGTACAGCAGCGTGAGCGCCCCTGCCGCGACGACCGCGAGGAGCGCGAAGGTGATGATCGCCGGCAGCAGACGTTTCACAGATCGGGACCCACGGTCAGATGGAGGCGCCAGGGATTGCCGTCCTTGTCGAGCGCCTGGGCGAGATCGACACGGATGGCGCCGATCGGCGAGCGCCAGCGCAGGCCGAAGCCCGCACCGCGCTGGACGTCGAAATCGCCGGCATCGAAGGCGTTGCCTGCGTCCAGAAACAGCGCGAGCCCGAAATTGCCGCGGATATCCTGCTCGACCTCGACGCTGCCGACCAGAAGATGCTTGCCGCCTATGACTTCGCCATCCGCGTTGGTCGGTCCGAGCGAGTTATACGCATAGCCGCGGATACTCTGGTCGCCACCCGCGAGGAAGCGCTGCGAGGCGGGCAGGTCGATGAGCTCCGGGGTGACGGTCCCGCCGAGCGTGGAGCGCAGGAGCAGACGCCTCCGGTCACCGAGGGCGTGGATGTATTTACTGTCGCTGCGGGCCTGCAGGAATGAGGTGTCGGAGAACAGTTCATCGTAGGCGCCGCGGAACTCGATGCCGAACAGCCAGCCTTCGCGCGCCAGGATGCGGTCCGTGGTGCTGGCGCGCTCCCAGCCGATGCGCGGAATGAGCAGCGTGGAATCGTCATCATTGCCCAGACGGTAGCGCTCGAGCTCGTAACTGAGTCCGATGCTGCGCAGCCAGCGTCCTTTCTGTTCGTTCAGATCGACGCCGGTCGACGTCGTGTAGCGCTGCAGCGTATCGGTGTTTTCATCGATCCAGGAGACGTGGTAGGTGAGTGAATCCGTCGCCGGCCGCTGTAACGGTATCCGGTAGCGCGCGATCGCGCTGGCGTCGATCTCCGATCGGCGCAGGACGAAGTTGTAACGATGGCCGGAGGAGTTCGCACGACGCTTCTCGTAGCCGAGCATGCCGCGCGCCCCGGTGTCGGTGGCGTAACCGATACCGGCCGAATAGCGCGCGGGTTTGCGCGCGACCAGTTCGACGCGGACCGGGATGCGATGCTCCGACGTCTGATCGGTCAGCGCGATGACCTCGGCATCCTCGAAGTAGTCGCTGTTGGCGAGGACGCGACGCAGTTCGAGCAGTTTGGACGCGTCGTACGGGTCGCCGTCACGGAAGGGGAGGTAACCGCGCAGCAGGGTCTCGTCGAATTCCTGCTGCACGAAACGGATATCGCCGAACACATAGCGCGGCCCGGTTTCGAAACGCACGACGATCGAGGCGCGATATCGGTCGAGATCGATGAGGATGCGGTTTTCAATCAGGCCGCCTTCGATGTAACCGCGCTCGCGCGCGATTCGCAGCAGTTCCTGCTTGGCGTTCTCGTAGTCGTTGTGCAGCGGGATGTTGTTCTCGCGCAGCGGATAGTCCTCGCGCCAGCGTTTCAGCTCCGGATCGGACGCGCCATCGCCGGAGAGCGTGATGGTGACCTCGCGCAGGCGAATGGGTTCGCCCGGGTCGATCGCGTAGTGCGCGCGCCAGCCCTGCCCGGTACGGGTCAGCGTGCCGTCGACGCGGGCCCGGTAATATCCGAAAGGCTCCAGCGCCTGCCGGATTTCACCGCCGGCGCGTCCGTGCAGGCGCCGGATCAGGGCATCGCCGAGCAGCGGGTGATCGCGTTGCTGGTAAAGTTCGAGATTGGCGCGGACGTTTTCGAGCAGATCGCCGGCCACACCGGTGATTTCGACATCAAGTCGCGGCGTCTGGGCCGCGGCGGAGACGCAGATCAGAAGAAGCGCAACGAAGAGTACGTGGCTGCGGCCTGGCATGGCGCGTGTGTATCGCGGTCAGGGCGGTTCAGCGGCTTTTTCTGTGCGCGAAATGGGCGTGCAGAAACCAGCCGGAGGTGAGGCCGATCCCGAGCAACAGGAGCATCATCAGCGAGCGCGACATCGCCAGGGTCCAGAACAGGAAACGCAGCTCCGTCACGGCCGTATTCTGGATGATGAAAATGAAGACGACGAGGATCAGGGCCAGGCTGACAGCGAGTTTGGCGTTCATGACGATTCCTTGTGGGACGACAGGTCCTATTCTAGCGCCTGGAGCCATTTTTCTGAATCGACTTCGGCACCCTTCTTTTGCATCGATAGCCTCTGCGACCGACAAGTCTGGCGAAGGTGGCGGCAGGTCGCTGAACAGGCGCTGGTATCGGTCCAGTTCAGCAACGGCACCGCGCCATCCCGGCAGCGACGGGAGGCGGATGGCCGGCGTCTCCCGGGCTTCCCGCGAAAAGTGAATGCAGCTCATATCTTCCATGCGGGGCAGCATGTGTTCGTTCAGTGCCTGCTTGCGGGGCCGGACACGGTCAGTATCGCTATTCGTCATTTCCACTGGGGCGCCTGGTTCGTGTTTGGTCACTGTTCGAAGTATAGTCACGCTACGTAACCAGTCAGATACGGGCTGTAGCTGTCAGATATCTGCATTGGTGTGTTCATGCAGGACGCAGGGTACGGATACTCCCATGACCATGGCGCTCTGTCGTGCTGGAATTATCTCGGTTTATCATATGGATTCATGAGGCGCAGGGTCTGGTCCCGCGTTCGCCTGTACTATGTGAATGCGATCTTCTACAGATGAGGTCCAGGTGTGAAGATTGATGCACTGAATTCCACGTCTTTCGCTGAAATGGCCCTGCTGCTGGGTTTGACCGCTGTGGTCGGGGTGCTCGCCCTCCGTCTGCGCCAGCCAGTCCTGATCGCATACATTGTCGTCGGTATTCTGGTCGGACCTGCCGCGTTAGGCCTGGTTCAGTCGCAGGACCAGATCGACCTGCTTGCGCAGATCGGAGTCGCCGTATTGCTCTTCCTGGTGGGACTTAAGCTGGACCTGAAGCACGTGCGTCACATCGGTCCGGTGGCGCTTGCAACCGGGCTCGGCCAGCTCGCGTTTACCATCATGTTCGGTTTCCTGCTGATGCAGGCGATGGGGAAAGGGACAATGGAGTCCCTGTATGTTGCAATCGCCCTGACTTTCTCCAGTACGATAATCATCGTCAAGCTGCTTTCCGACAAGCGTGAGCTTGATTCCCTGCATGGCCGCATAGCGGTCGGTTTTCTTATTGTGCAGGACATCGCTGTTGTGATGGCGATGATGGCCATGAGCACCATGCGCGGGGGCGGCGATGGTTCGGATCCGGGCGTGGCTTTCTGGGCTGTTCTCGGTGAGCTGCTTGCGCGTGTATCCATCGCGGCGATCGTAATGTTTCTGCTCATGCGTTTCGTTCTGCCTGGGGTGACGCGTGTCATTGCCAGGTCGCAGGAGCTGTTGCTGGTGTTCGCAATTGCCTGGGGTACGGGGCTCGCGGCCTTGGGCGAGTGGGCCGGGTTTTCCAAGGAGGCCGGCGCTTTCCTGGCAGGGTTTTCTCTTGCCTCCACGTCCTACCGCGAGGCGATAGGCGCGCGCCTGACCGGCATCCGCGATTTTCTGTTGCTCTTTTTCTTTGTTGATCTTGGGGTCAAGATCGACTTTACGACACTGGGCGATGAAATATGGTCAGCGATGGCGCTATCGGTATTTGTGCTGATCGGGAATCCGCTAATCGTCATGATCATCATGGGTTACATGGGCTATCGGAAACGCACCAGTTTCCTGGCGGGGTTGACCGTAGCTCAGATCAGCGAGTTTTCCATTGTCTTCGTGGTCATGGGGGTCAGCCTTGGGCATATCGGAACTTCAGCGTTGGGCCTGACCACCCTGGTGGGGCTCGTTACCATTGCATTGTCCACCTATATGATCCTGTATTCCCATCCGTTGTATGAATGGCTGGCGCCCTGGTTACGCGTCTTCGAGCGAAAGCATCCGTATCGGGAAATGGCGGTAGAGCGTCAGTCAGGCGGCGTTACGCGTCCAGATGTAATGGTTTTCGGGCTGGGTCGCTATGGTGGGGCGCTGGCCAGGCGTTTGGGAGAATCAGGTTTGTCCGTGCTTGGAGTGGAATTCAATCCGGAGGTGGTCCGGAGCATGCGGCTCCAGGGCATCACGGTCCGCTTCGGAGATGGCCAGGACGCTGACTTCCTTGAAAGCCTGCCTATGGATGCGGTACCTTGGGTTATCAGCACATTGCCTGACCTGGAATCGAACCGTGCGTTGTTGCACGCCCTGTCAGCGCGCGGATTTAAAGGAGGTGTTGCGATTGTTGCTCGTGACGAGATGCATGGCGCGGCGCTCATTGCCGCGGGAGCGCCCATCGTGCTTTACCCCTTCCGGGATGCGGTGGATTTCACCGTGGAGCGTATTGTCTCATTGATGCGTCAGGACAAAGGGCCAGGATGAGCGAATTTACCAGGATACTTGCCGCAACCGATCTTTCCGCGCCATCCCGTCATGCAGTAACCCGCGCCCTTTTTGTTGCCGGAGTGAACGGGACCAATGTGAGTCTGGTTCATGTAATCAATCAGGGCGCGCTGGACAATCTGCGCAAATTCGTCGGTGGCAAGTCCCCAGCTGTCGAGCAGAGGATATTTGATGAGGCGCGCGAGGCGATGACGCAGATGGTGGCCGATCATGGGCGGGTGCACGGAGGCGCGGTCAGTATACGGCTGCTGGAGGGGTCGGTATCGCGTACGCTTATGGATGAGGCTGACGCCATGGGCGCGGATCTCGTCGTTCTGGGCGCGCGAGGCGAGCATTACATGCGTACGCTCATGTTGGGTACGATGTCGGAGCGTTTGCTTAACAGCAGCAGGCATCCGATGCTTGTGGTCAAGCAGAGGCCGCGTGAAGTCTACCGGCGGGTGTTAATTCCGGTGGATTTATCTTCCGGCTCTGCCCATGCGCTCAGAATGGCGCGGGCCATCGCCCCACAAGCCGGCCTGATCCTGCTGCATGCGTTTGAAGCACCTTTCGAGTCCAAGCTCAGATACGCCGGTGTCGAAGAGGATGTTATTCAGGCCTATCGAGCCGAGACGATGCGGGAATCAATGGCAAGGCTTGTCGAAATCTCAGAACAGGCCGGATTGCGGCCCGGGGACGTCTCCTTCAGCGTCAAATACGGCGACCCCGCCCGGGTTATCCTGGCATGTGAACAGAATGAGGATTGCGATCTGATCGTAATGGGAAAGCACGGCCGCGGCATAATCGAGGATCTGCTGCTGGGCAGCGTTACCAGGCATGTGCTGAGTCTGTCTGAGAGCGATGTGCTGGTGGCTGGCGGCTGATGATCCAGGCTGAATGTCATGGTTCTCAATTCCAGGCCCACATTCGCCGATGCGGTCATGCGCTGTGATCTGGAATGCCATGGACTGTTTCGCGGCGGGCAATCAGGGCAAACGAGTTACGCCTGATATGGTGGCCTGCGCGCAAATGCTGGGGTTGCCAGGGAGTGACTGGTGCATGATGCCTGGTCAATTCATCCATGGCCGTCTGGCTTGAATTCTCCGTTTGCCTGATCCTGATCGCGGTTGCCGGTTACCGCCTGTCCCTCTACGGCGACATGATCGGCGAGAAGCTGGGACTGTCCCGTTCCTGGGTCGGTGTGGTGATGGTGGCCTCGGTCACCTCGCTGCCCGAGCTGGTGACCGGCCTGAGTGCGGTCACCGTCGCGCGGGCGCCGGACATCGCCGCCGGCGACGTGCTGGGATCCTGCGTGTTCAACCTGCTGCTCATCGTAATCCTGGATTTCCTGCACCGGGAGGAGTCGGTCTATACCCGTGCCCGCGTCGGTCACGTGCTCTCCGCCGGCTTCGGCGTCATCCTGATCGGCTTCGTGGGCATGAATCTGCTGCTGGCGCACAACGGCATCGAGCCCGCGTTCCTGCACGTCGGTCTGTACACGCCGATCATCCTGCTCATTTATGCGCTCGCCATGCGCACCGTCTTCCGCTACGAACAGATACAGGAACTTCCGGTGATCGACGAGAAGGACAAGCGATACCGGAAGGTCACGCTCCGGCATGCGGTGACCGGTTACGCGCTGGCCTCCGCCGTGGTGGTGGCGGCCGGCGTCTGGCTGCCGTTCGTGGGCAAGGACATCGCGGAGACGATGGGGTGGGGAGAGAGCTTCGTCGGCACGCTGTTCATTGCCGCCGTCACCTCGCTGCCCGAGGCGGCGGTCTCCATCGCGGCCGTGCGCCTCGGCGCGCTGGACATGGCCATGGGGAACCTGTTAGGCAGCAATCTGTTCAATATGGCCATCCTAGCCATCGATGATATCGCCTACCTGCCGGGTCCGCTGCTGTCGGGTGTTTCTCCGGTGCACGCGGTATCGGCCCTGTCCGCCATGATGATGAGCGGCATCGCGATCGTCGGCCTGTTCTACCGGCCGCAGCGGCGCGTCTTCCGCTCCGTGGGCTGGGTCAGCCTGTTCCTGCTGTCGGTATATCTGATCAACACCTTCGCCATCTATCTCTATGGCCACTGAGGAGCGCATTGCGGATCAGGCCCCGGCGACCTGGCATACCCTGACGGCGGCCGAGGCGCCGGAACTGCTGGGCGTGTCGCCCGCGCGGGGTCTCGGCGCGGAGGACGTGGCCCGGCGCCAGGCCGAGCACGGTCCGAACGCCCTGCCCGAGGCCAGGCGGCGCTCTCTGTTCCGGCTTGTGCTGCGCCAGTTCCAGAGCCCGCTAATCTACATCCTGTTCATCGCCGCGCTGCTGGCCATGTTCCTGGGCAAGCAGGGGGACGCCGTGGTGATCCTGATCGTGGTGGCGGTCAACGCCCTGATCGGAAGCGTGCAGGAAGGACGCGCGGAACGTTCGATGGCCGCATTGCACCGTCTGTCCACGCTGCGCGCTCGCGTGCTGCGCGACGCCACAGAAGCGCTGGTCGAGGCGCGCGATCTGGTGCCGGGCGATGTGCTGCTGCTCGCCGCGGGTGACGCCGTCGGGGCGGACGCGCGCCTGATCGAGGCCGCCGCGCTGGAGATCGGCGAGGCGGCACTGACCGGCGAATCGCTGCCGGTGGCCAAGCAGACCGGGGCGCTGCCCGAGGATACCCTGCTGGCCGACCGCGTCAACATGGTCTATTCCGGTACCCACGTCACCGCCGGGCGCGCGCGCGCGGTGGTGGTGGCCACGGGGCCTGCGACCGAGGTGGGCAAGATCGCGCGCCTGACCGCGTCGGCGGAGGAACCCAAGACTCCGATGGAACTGCGCATCGCGCAGTTCGGCCGCTATCTGATCGCCGCCGCGCTCGGCATGTTCGTGCTGGTGCTGGGTCTGGGGCTCGCGCGCGGCCTGTCCTTCATTGATATTTTCATGGTGGCGATCAGCCAGATGGTCTCTATGGTGCCGGAGGGCCTGCCGGTGGCCATGACCGTCGCGCTGGCTGTCGGCATGCAGCGCATGGCCGGGCGCGGCGCCATCGTGCGCCGGCTGGCCGCGGTGGAGACGCTGGGCTCCACCTCGGTGATCTGCAGCGACAAGACCGGGACGCTCACGCGTAACGAGATGACAGTGACCGGGCTGTGGCTGCCGGGCGGGCGGACTATCGAGGTCGAGGGCGTCGGCTATCACCCCGAGGGAATTCTGCGCGAAGACGGGCACGTCATTCGTGTGGACGATCCCGTGTTGACTGCGCTGCTGGAGGCCGTTGTCTTGTGCAACGACGCCCGGCTGGTACCGCCGGACAACGAGGATTCCCGCTGGCGTTCGCTCGGGGACCCCACTGAAGTCGCCTTGCTGACCCTGGCGCTGAAGGGCGCGGTCGATCCGGAGGCATTGAACCGTGACTGGCCGCGCCGCGGTGAGCTGCCCTTTGATTCCGCCGCCAAGATGATGGCCACCGGTCATGGTCACGCACAGGGCCACCGCCGGGTGCTCATCAAGGGGGCGCCGGAGGCGATGCTGGAATTGTGCGGGCGGGCGCGCTACGGCGCGGATGCCGCGCCGCTGGACGATCAGGCGCGGGCGCTTGCCTCCGCCGCGGCGGAGGCGATGGCGGGCCGGGCCTTGCGCGTGCTGGCGGTGGCCGAGGTCATCGACATGGAGCTGGATGACGGCGCCGGTTTCGAGCAGTTTCGCGATCGTGCCGTTCTGCTGGGGCTCGTGGGGCAGATGGATCCGCCGCGCGAGGAGGTGAAGTCGGCGGTCGCGGAATGCCAGGCGGCCGGCATTCGTCCGGTGATGGTGACCGGCGACCACAAGGCCACGGGACTCGCCATCGCCCGCATGCTCGGCATCGCGCGCGCGGGTGATCACGCCGTCGACGGCCGTGAGCTGGAGCGCATGCCGGAATCGGAGCTGCGCGACGGGCTGGATCGCATCGCCGTGTTTGCCCGCGTGCACCCGGCACAGAAGCTGCGCATCGTCGAGGCATTCCAGGCGCGGGGTAACGTGGTGGCCATGACCGGAGACGGCGTGAACGACGCGCCCGCGCTGGCGCGCGCCGATGTCGGCGTTGCGATGGGCATCACCGGGACCGAGGTCGCCAAGGGCGCCGCCAAGATCATCGTCACCGACGACAACTTCGCCACCATCATCAAGGCAGTGGAGGAGGGGCGGCTTGTTTACCGCAACCTGAAGAAGGTGGTCCTGTATCTGTTCGCTACGTCGATGGCCGAGATCGCGGTGCTGATGTGCGCCTTGCTGCTGGGTTACCCGCTGCCGCTGGCGGCGGTGCAGATCCTCTGGATCAATATCGTCACCGAGGGCACCGTGACGGTGAACCTGATTATGGAGCCGCCGGAGGGTGACGAGATGCGGCGGCGGCCGATATCGCTCGCCGAGCCGCTGCTCAGCCGGCAATTGTTGCGGCGGGTGGCGCTGATGACGCCCGCGATGGTGCTGTCGACCTTCGGCTTCTTCGTCTGGCGCCTGTCGACCGGCGTCCCGTTCGAGCTGGTGCAGACCGAGACCTTCACGGTGCTGGCCGTGTGCCAGTGGTTCAATGTGCTCAACTGCGAGTCAGAGACCCGGTCGGCGCTGCGCCTCGGCGTGTTGCGCAACAAGTGGCTGATGGGCGGTCTCACCCTGGGCATCCTGCTGCAGTTCGCGGTGGTTTACGCCGCTCCATTGAACGCATCGTTCCACACCGTGCCGATCCCGCCGGCCGATCTGCTGATTATCGTGGCGTTCGCCAGCCTCGTGCTGTGGCTGGAGGAAGTCCGCAAGCTGCTGGCCCGTCGCCGCGCGGATGCGTGACATGGCGCGCCCGGAGCCGGAAATCCGGCGGAGTCCGCGTTGGACGCGGGTTCATTTGACGTTATAGTGGACGGCGTACGCGCTGGCGGGCAGCGGCGTCGCGCCGGCGAATCCTAGGGAGGGAGCTTCATGACCGTCGGTATGATTTGCAACCGGGATGTCGTCGTGACGCGGGCGGAGGATTCCATTCAGTCCGTCACGCAACTGATGCGCGAATACCACGTCGGCGACGTGGTAGTGGTCGAGGACCGCGAGGAGATGCGGGTTCCGGTCGGGATCGTGACCGACCGCGATGTGGTGGTGGAGGTCCTCGCCAAGGGTGTCGCCCCTGATGCGCTCAACGTCGGCGATATCATGAGTTTCGAGCTCGTCACCGCGCATGAGGACGACAGCCTGTGGGATACCCTGCAGCGCATGCGCATTAATGCGGTGCGCCGAGTGCCGGTGATCGATGAACGAGGCGCCCTGGTCGGTATACTGGCCCTGGACGACCTGCTCGAGCTGCTCGCGGGCGAGCTGGTGGATCTGGCGCGGGTGGCCAATCGTCAGCGCGATCTCAGGCCGCACCCGTCCTGACCGTCCCGTCGCCCGGAATTTTCTCACGGTTTCGCCATACAGTTCCGCCCGCGGGGTGCGGAATGCCGCGCCATGGCCGTTGTAGTGGGGTGTCAGCCCGGCGGGATTCCCGCGGCGCTCGATGGTCCGCTCACACGTAACGGTGATCTCTCCATGAGTCTGAAAACGTTCGTATTCTGCGATTTGTGCAATCCCTTGTGCATCCATCAGATGGATCGTCGCGAACAAACGCGGGAAGGCGGCGCGGCGGCGGGACGGCGCTTCACCGACAATTACAGCTGGATCGAGGGAGAGCCCGGTGAGATCGCGGACTCCGGCTGGATGGTGACTTCCAACAACAAGTACATCTGTCCCCGTTGCTACGCGCGCCACAAGGACGCGGTCTTCTCACTTTCGGGAAAGGGCTGAACGCGCGGTCTCAGACCGCCCGGCATTCCTGTGTCTTGATCACCCGGCCGTCCGGTTCGACGGTTTCGACGCGCACCGAGAATCCCCACAGCCGGACCAGATGTTTCAGCACCTCTTCCGTGGTATTCGCGTCGAGCGGGCGGCGGCGATGCTGCAGGTGGCGCAGCGTCAGCGAACGGTCGCCCTCGCGGTTCACATTGTAGACCTGGATATTGGGTTCGCGGTCGCCGATATTGTATTGCGCGGCCAGCATCTGCCGCACATGGCGGTAGCCCTCGTCGTTATGGATCGCGGTGATCTCGAGCCGGCGTCGACGGTCGTCGTCCAGTACCGCGAACAGCTTCATTTCTCGCATTAGCCGTGGTGACAGGTACTGCGCGATGAAGCTCTCGTCCTTGAAATTCCGCATGGCGAAATCCATGGTCTTCAGCCAGTCCGAGCCCGCGATGTCGGGGAACCAGTCGTGGTCCTCGTCGGTAGGGGATTCACACATGCGCCGGATGTCACTCATCATGGCGAAGCCGAGCGCGTAGGGATTGATGCCGCCGAAGTGATCGCTGTTGTACGGCGGCTGGTGGATCACACTGGTGTGGTTTTGCAGGATCTCCAGCATGAAACCCTCGTTGACCAGTCCTTCGTCATACAGGCGGTTGAGGAGGGTATAGTGCCAGAACGTGGCCCAGCCCTCGTTCATGACCTGGGTCTGGCGCTGCGGGTAGAAATACTGCGCGATCTTGCGCACGATGCGCACAATCTCGCGCTGCCAGGGCTGGAGCAGCGGCGCGTTCTTCTCGATGAAATACAGCAGGTTCTCCTGGGGTTCGGCCGGATACAGCCGCTGGGCGGGGTTTCCCTCGCGGTCGCCTCGTTTCGGGATGGTGCGCCACAGGTCATTGACCTGCGACTGCAGGTAATCCGCGCGCTCGCGCTGGCGCTGAAGCTCTTCCCGGGCCGAGAGCGGTGAAGGGCGCTTGTAGCGGTCAACGCCGTAATTCATCAGGGCATGACAGGAGTCCAGTATCAGCTCGACCGCTTCCTCGCCGTGGCGCTGCTCGCATTCGGTAATATAGTTGCGCGCGAACAGCAGGTAGTCGATGATCGCGTCCGCGCTGGTCCATGTGCGGAACAGATAATTGCCCTTGAAGAAGGAATTGTGGCCGTAGCAGGCGTGCGCGATCACCAGCGCCTGCATCGCCATGGTGTTCTCCTCCATCAGGTAGGCGATGCAGGGATTGGAGTTGATGACGATCTCGTAGGCCAGGCCCATATGGCCGCGCCGGTAGCGCTGTTCCACTCCGAGGAACTGCTTGCCGTAGGACCAGTGGTGATAGCCGACCGGCATGCCGACCGAGGAATAGGCATCCATCATCTGCTCGGCGCTGATGACCTCGATCTGGTTGGGGTAGGTGTCGAGTCCGTACTGGCCCGCGAGGCGGCCGATTTCCTCCGTGTAACGGTCGATCAGCTCAAAGGTCCACTCCGACCCTTCGGACAGATACCGCCTCATGCCGCCGCCTTTTTCCTGAACAGCTTGCGGAAGACCGGATAGATGTCAGTCAGTCCGTCGATTCTCTGCTGGGCGAAGTTCGCGCAGCGCGCCTTGACATGCAGATACTCGCGCCACAGGCTCTGGTGCTCGTCCGGCTTGATCTCCACGTAGGCGAAGTACTGCAGCAACGGCATGATTTTCTCGATCAGCAGGTTGCGGCACAGCGGAGAGTCGTCGTTCCAGTTGTCGCCGTCGGAGGCCTGCGCGGCGTAGATGTTCCACAGCGAGCCCGGATAGCGCTCGGTGATGATTTTGTGCATCAGCTCCAGTGCGCTCGACACCACCGTGCCGCCGGTCTCGCGCGAGTGGAAGAACTCCTCTTCGTCCACCTCCTTGGCGGAGGTGTGATGACGGATGAAGACCACTTCGATGCGTTCATACGTGCGTGTCAGGAACAGGTAGAGCAGGATGAAGAAGCGCTTGGCGATATCCTTGCGCTCCTCGTCCATCGAGCCGGAGACATCCATCAGGCAGAACATCACCGCCTGGGTGGTCGGCCGCGGCTGTCGTATGCGGTTGTTGTAGCGCAGATCGAAGGTGTCGATGAAGGGGATGACGTTGATGCGCGCGCTGACGCGGCGGATCTCCTCCTCGAGTTCGGCGCGGCGCGCCTGCGCGCCGGCATCGCCCGCCGCCTGCTGCTGATCCAGTTCCTGCCGCAGCTCCAGCAGCCGCTGTTCCAGCGGCGAGCGCAACGCGATCCGGCGTGACAGTGCGCCCTTCAATGAGCGGATCACGTTGATGTTGGCGGGAATTCCGGTGCGGGAATAGCCCGAGCGGACCCTCTTGAACTCGATCTGCGTGGCGATCTGGGTCTTGACCAGGTCGGGCAGGGCGAGGTCGTCGAAGAAGAACTCGAGAAACTCCTCGCGCGACAGCTTGAAGGCGAAGTCGTCGATGCCCTCGCCACTGTTGCTGGCCTGGCTGCCGCCGGCCCCGCCATCCTCTTGCGGGCGCTTTATCTTGTCGCCTGTGACGTACTCGGTGTTGCCGGGATAGACCGCCTCGCGCTCGCCACCGGGGCCGTGGCGGAAGGTCGGTTCGCCGATATCACGCGCCGGGATGTTGATCTTTTCCCCGGAATCGATGTCAGTGATGCTGCGCTCGGAGATCGCGTCGGCGACGGCCTCGCGGATCTGCTGGCGGAAACGCCGGATGAACCGGCGCCGGTTGACCGCGCTCTTGTTCTTTCCGTTCAGTCTCCTGTCAATGACCCGGTTCACGCGCCCTCACAGTCAGCTCGACTTGCGTACACGCAGGTACCATTCGGTGAGCAGGCGCACCTGCTTCTCGGTATAGCCCTTGTTCATCATGCGCTGGACGAAGTTCTGGTGCTTGGTCATGTCGTCCTCCGAGGACTTCGGGTTGAACGAGATGACCGGCAGCAGGTCCTCGGTGTTGGAGAACATCTTCTTCTCAATCACCTCGCGCAGCTTCTCGTAACTGGTCCACGGCGGGTTCTTGCCGTTGTTCTGCGCGCGGGCGCGCAGAACGAAGTTGACGATCTCGTTGCGGAAGTCCTTCGGATTGCTGATTCCCGCGGGCTTCTCGATCTTCTCCAGCTCCTCGTTCAGGGCCGCGCGGTCAAAGTTCTCGCCGGTGTCGGCGTCGTGATAGTCCTCGTCCTGGATCCAGTAATCGGCGTACACCACGTAGCGGTCGAAGATGTTCTGGCCGTATTCCGAATAGGATTCGAGATAGGCCGTCTGGATCTCCTTGCCGATGAAGTCGACATACTGCGGGGCAAGGAAACCCTTGATATAGGACAGATACTTTTCCTCGACCTCGGGCGCGTACTGCTCCTGCTCGATCTGCTGTTCGAGCACGTAGAGCAGGTGCACCGGGTTGGCCGCCACCTCGCTGTGGTCGTAGTTGAATACCTTTGACAGGATCTTGAAGGCAAAGCGCGTGGACAGGCCGGCCATGCCCTCGTCGACGCCGGCGAAGTCGCGGTATTCCTGGTAGGACTTAGCCTTGGGGTCGATGTCCTTGAGGTTCTCGCCGTCATAGACACGCATCTTGGAGAAGATGCTGGAATTTTCCGGCTCCTTCAGGCGCGACAGAACGGCGAACTGCGCCATCATGTCCAGGGTGTCGGGCGCGCACGGCGCGGCGCTGAGCGAGCTGTGCGCGACCAGCTTGTCGTAGATCTTGACCTCCTCGGACACGCGCAGGCAGTAGGGCACCTTGACGATGTAGATGCGGTCGAGGAATGCCTCGTTGTTGCGGTTGTTCTTGAAGCTCAGCCATTCGGACTCGTTCGAGTGCGCGAGGATGATCCCGTCGAACGGAATCGCGCCCATCCCTTCGGTGCCGTTGAAATTGCCTTCCTGGGTGGCGGTCAGCAGCGGGTGCAGCACCTTGATCGGCGCCTTGAACATCTCGACGAACTCGAGCAGGCCCTGGTTGGCGAGGCACAGCCCGCCGGAATAGGAGTAGGCGTCGGGGTCATCCTGCGAGTACTGCTCCAGCTTTCGGATGTCGACCTTGCCCACCAGTGAGGAGATGTCCTGGTTGTTCTCGTCACCGGGTTCGGTCTTGGCAACGCCGATCTGATTCAGTACCGAGGGGCGCATCTTGACCACGCGGAACTTGCTGATGTCGCCGTTGAACTCACGCAGGCGCTTCACCGCCCACGGCGACATGATGCTGTTGAGGTAGCGCCGGCTGATGCCGTAGTCGTCCTCGAGAATGGGGCCGTCCTCGTCGCGCGAGAACAGTCCGAGCGGCGATTCGTTTACCGGCGAACCCTTGATGGCGTAGAACGGCTGCTTCTCCATCAGAGACTTCAGCTTCTCGGCGAGGGAGGACTTGCCGCCGCCGACCGGGCCGAGCAGATAGAGGATCTGTTTCCTCTCCTCGAGACCCTGCGCCGCATGCTTGAAGAAGGAGACGATCTTCTCGATGGTCTCCTCCATGCCGTAGAAATCCTTGAAGGCAGGGTAAATCTTGATGATCTTGTTGGAGAAGATTCGGCTGAGCTGGGTGTCCTTCTTGGTGTCCACCAGTCGCGGCTCGCCGATCGCCATCAGTAAGCGCTCGGCGGCGCTGGCATAGACGGAAGGATCGGTCTTGCACAGCTCAAGGTATTCCTGAAGGGAGCACTCTTCCTCCCTGGATTCTTCGAAACGGGACTGGTAGTGATTGAAGATAGTCATAGCAATGCCCTCTCTGAAACTGTACGTCGCTGCTTCTAGAATGGAGCACCCGTAACGATTGCCTCACCTTGTTTTCAATGTCTTATTATCGCACCGTAAGGGTTGATCCTGTCGTTTCCGTTAAATCATCTCCCGTGATTGGAGAATGCAACGCCTATGCCATGTCCTCCGGGCGCGGCGGTATCCCGCGCTTATCCTTCGATCCCGCCGGGATCGGTCGCGCGCATGCCTCATCCGTAGGGGTTGTCATCCTCAATAAACGCCGGCATGCGCGTTTCCAGTTCCGTAAAGGAACGGAGCAGTCGCCCGCCGGTGAGTTCTCGATGAGGATAAAGAGCTGAGTGCCGGAATATCAGCGCCCGTAACATCCTGTCGGGACTCGATCTCCTGACAAAAACTTAGACCCGGCGACCTGGCATAGGTTCCTGCCGGGCACAGGCGGTCCAAAATGGTGCCTGCGCGGTTTCTCCGGCGCGAATCTGGTGAGAGTCACCTCTATGGGTGATTTACATCGCAGCCTTGTCTGAGTAGATTAGGCCCGGAGGGTGGTCCGGCGGAAGTGTGTATGTCCATGATATTCCGATGAGAAATATGCTCCCCCTCGTATAAGAGTCCCTTCTGGAGCGATTTATTACAGAAACTGAAAGTTTTAAAAAATGGCGGCGGTCAGCCGATACAGGGAATCATGCGGCTACGCGTTATACATCAGATATTTCTGAGAGGTGATCACCGTGAATAGCCCGGTCTCTATGGATGAGAAGACTTCGATGACAGGACAAGTCAAAAACCTGATTTCGCTGTCCAAACGTGCCTATTTTCTACTGGAGCGGCGCCGGTATCGCGAGGCGGAGAAGTCGTTCCTCGACGCCTACGCGATGGACAACGACAATGCCTATGTGCTGGTGGGTCTGGGTGACGTCTGCCGCAAGCTGAAGAAATTCGAGGACGCGATCGTCTATTACCAGAAGCTCCTCGATATCGACCCCAATAACGTATTCGCCCTGCGCGGCATGGGTAACGCCTACCGCGGCGTGCAGGCGCCCGAGCAGTCCATCCTCTACTGGGAACGCTACCTCAAGTGCAATCCCAATGATGCCCACGTCATGGTGCGGCTCGCCGATTCCCTGCGCAAGCTGGACAGGACGGAGCGCGCGAAGGAAATGTACCTCACCGCGCTGAAGATCGGCGGTAACGACAAGTTCTCCTTCCTCGGCCTCGGCAATCTGTTCTACAAGGCCGGCGATGACGAGCAGGCGCTGCGCTATCTGGAGAAGTTCCTCAAACTGGATGACGGCAACGTGGCCGTGCTGACGATGATCGGCAATATCTACCAGCGCCGCAAGGAGTTCCAGCGCGCCTCCGGCTTTTTTGAGCGTGCGCTCGAAACGGATCCGGAGAACGCCTTCGCCCTGTACGGCCTCGGAAACTGCAAGCGTGGCCTGTCGCAGCTCGATGAGGCGATCGCGCTTTGGCAGCGGGTGCTGCGCCAGGAACCGCGCAACCAGAACCTGTATACCCGCGTCGGCGACGCCCTGCTGACTCTCGGGGACGTGGACCAATCGCGTTTCTACTACCAGAAGGCGCTTGATGTCGGGTATGACCAGTACGCGCTGCTCGGCATGGCCAATCTTCATCTGTGTCAGAAGCATTATGACGAGGCACTGAGCAGATGTGAGCAGATCCTGCGCCATGACGAGGGCAATCAGCGCGCGCTGAAAATCCTCATCAAGATTTACGATGCGTGCGGTGATCATGCCAAGGTCGAGCAAATCCGCTCTCGCATGACTTGACCGCTCGCGCCGATCTCCTTTACCTTGCCATGACCGAGCCTGGTCCCGATATTTTCACCCGGGCATGGCATCAATATTGCTGATCATAGGCGCGCCGTGGGCCGAGAGAGCTCAACGGACCCGGGGTGATGCGGCATGGATGATCTGGCCAAGTGCGACAAGATGCCTGATTGGGGAGAGATTTCCCCGCTCAGCACGCACAATGCCGCCTATCTTGACCAGCTGTACGAGCGTTACCTTGAAGATCCCGCCTCGGTAGATCCTGATTGGTGTCAGTATTTCGACGCACTTTCGCGCATCAGCGGCGGTGCGCGGGATGTCCCGCGATCATCAATTTCCTTCCATCGTCCCGGTCCCGGCGAGTCCATGCCTCCTGCCGATGAGACTGCGCTTTCCACACCACAGCAGGATTACATCTACGCGATCAGGCAGTCCCAGGTTTATGCGTATCTTGACGCCTGTCGCCAGCATGGGCATCTCGTAGCCGCCTGCGATCCACTCGAACTGCGTGAGATCCTGGTGGTGCCTGAACTCGATTACCGGCATCACGGCCTGAGCGATGCCGATCTAGGCACGGAGTTCGCCACCCAGGGGCTCGGCGGCCGCTCGCGGGCGACCCTCGACGAGATCATCGATATGACGCGCGCAGTCTACTGCGGCCCGCTGTCGATCGAGTATATCCATGTGGCTGACACGCGGGAGATGCACTGGATCCGCGCCCGCCTGGAGGGTGCCGATTACCGCAGGTCCTGTCCGGCGGAGACGCGCAGGCACCTGCTGCAGCGCCTCACCGCCGCCGAGGCGCTGGAACGCTACCTGCACAACAAGTACGTGGGACAGAAACGCTTCTCGCTGGAAGGCGCGGAGGCGTTGATCCCGCTCATCGATGAGCTGATCCATCGCGGCGGCGCGGCGGGCCTGAAGGAGATCGCCATCGGGATGGCGCACCGCGGCCGTCTCAATGTGCTGGTCAACATCATGGGCAAGGCGCCCGCCGACCTGTTCCTCGAGTTTGAAGGCAAGACCGCCTACAACGGCGAGGGTTCCGGCGACGTCAAATACCACATGGGCTTCTCGTCCAATATGGACACGCCGGGCGGGCCGGTGCACGTCGCGCTGGCCTTCAATCCCTCCCATCTTGAGATCGTCGGCCCGGTGGTGGAGGGGTCGGTGCGCGCGCGACAGGAGCGCCGCCGCGACCGGGACGGCTCGCAGGTCGCCTGCGTGCTGATCCATGGCGACGCCGCGTTCTCCGGACAGGGTGTGCTGATGGAGACCTTCAACATGTCGCAGTCGCGCGGCTACTCCACCAAGGGCACCCTCCACATCGTCATCAACAACCAGATCGGATTCACCACCAGCAACCAGAAGGACGCGCGCTCGACGCTGTACTGCACCGACGTCGCCAAGATGGTCAACGCGCCGATCCTGCACGTCAACGGCGACGATCCCGAGGCCGTGCTCGCCGCGGCGCGCATCGCGCTCGACTACCGCATGGAATTCCGCAAGGACATCGTCATCGACCTGGTGTGCTACCGGCGCCACGGCCACAGCGAGGCGGACGAGCCCGCCGTGACCCAGCCACTGATGTACCAGCGCATACGCGCGCATCCCTCCACGCGCGAGCGGTACGCGCAGCGGCTCATTGACGAAGGTGTGATCGACGCGGTGGCGCCCGGCGTGATGGTCGAGGACTATCGCGCCGCGTTGGATGCCGGCGCCTGCGTGGTGCCGTATCTCAGCCGGAACGCGGACATCGTCGTGCATGGCAGCGTGGACTGGCGGCCCTTTGTGCGCGGCGACTGCGCCGTGGACGTCGACACCTGCGTCACGCTGGAAACCATCCGCGATCTCAGTGCGGGCCTCGGCCGGCTGCCCACAGGTTTCGAACTGCATCCCGGCGTGGCCCGTATCTTCGACAACCGGCGCAAGATGGCCGCCGGCGCGATGCCGTTCGACTGGGGCGGCGCCGAGATCCTGGCCTACGCGACGCTGGTCGAGGCCGGTTTCGGCGTGCGCCTGTCCGGCCAGGACAGCGGGCGCGGCACCTTCTTTCACCGCCATGCGATCGTGCACTGTCAGAAAGACGACTCCAACTATATCCCGCTGCGTAACCTGTCGGATACGCAGGGCAACTTTCTGGTCACCAATTCCCTGCTGTCGGAGGAGGCGGTGCTCGCCTTCGAGTATGGCTATTCCACCACTGATCCGAAGACGCTGGTGATCTGGGAGGCGCAGTTCGGCGACTTCGCCCACAACGCGCAGGTGGTAATCGACCAGTTCATCGTCGCCGGCGAGCAGAAGTGGAACCGTCTGAGCGGGCTGGTGATGTTCCTGCCGCACGGCTACGAGGGGCAGGGACCGGAGCATTCCTCGGCGCGGATCGAGCGTTACCTGCAGCTGTGCGCCGAGCACAATCTTCAGGTATGTGTGCCGACGACGCCGGCGCAGATCTTCCACCTGCTGCGCCGCCAGATGCTGCTCGACTGCCGCAAGCCGCTGATCGTGATGACGCCGAAGAGCCTGCTGCGTCACAAGCTCGCGGTCAGCTCGCTCGAGGACATGACGCAGGGCGGATTCCGCCGCGTCATTGACGATGTGGACCTTCCCGACCCGGCCGTGGTGCGCCGGATCGTGCTGTGCAGCGGCAAGATCTATTACGACCTGCTCGAGAAGAGGCGCAGTGACAACCGCAGCGATATCGCGCTGGTGCGCATCGAACAGCTCTATCCGTTTCCGCGCGCCGAGCTTGCCGGGCTGATCGAGTACTACAGGCGTGCCCGGGAATACGTGTGGTGCCAGGAGGAGCCGAAGAATCAGGGCGCATGGTACGCGACAGAACACCACCTGCGCGAAGCCGTGGGCGAGGCGCCGCTGATCTATGCCGGCCGCCCGGCCTCCGCCGCGCCGGCGGTCGGCTATCCGCTGCTCCACATCAAACAGTTGTGCGAGCTGCTGGACGAGGCCTTCGGGCCGACGCCACCGCGTGCCGTCAGCACGGGCTGAACGACAAGGACAAGGATCATTTATGAAGACCGAGATCAAGGTACCGGGATTTCCCGAATCCATCACCGACGGCACGGTCGCCGCCTGGCACAAGAAACCGGGCGCGAGGGTGAAGCGTGACGAGGCGCTGGTGGATATCGAGACCGACAAGGTGATGCTGGAGGTGCCGGCGCCGGAGGACGGCGTCATGGGCGAGATCCTGCAGCCGGAAGGCGCCACTGTCACGGCGGGCCAGGTCCTGGGCAGCATCGCCCCGTCCGTGGCGGAGCAGGTATCCGCGGCGCCCGCACGCGCCAACGGCGAGGACCGGTCCATGGCGCCGATCGTCATGCCGGCCGCGCGCCGGATGATCGAAGAACACGGAGTGGCGGTGGACGTGGTGCAGGGGAGTGGCAAGGGCGGACGGATACTGAAAGAAGATGTGCAGCGCGCGCTCGAGGCGCGGGCCGCCGCGCCGGCGCAGACAATGGAAGTCGCCGCGCAAGCAGTGCCTGCCACGCCATCCATCGTGCCTCCCGTCAATGACGCTGTCGGGCGTCCCGAACAGCGCGTGCCCATGACACGCCTGCGCGCGCGCATCGCCGAGCGCATGGTCGAGGCGCAGCACACGGCGGCGATCCTCAGCACCTTCAACGAGGTCAACATGCAGCCCGTGATGGACCTGCGCCAGCGCTACCGCGAGCGTTTCGAGAAGGAGCATGGCGTCAAGCTCGGATTCATGTCGTTCTTCATCAAGGCGGTGGTGGAAGGCCTGAAGAAGTTTCCGGTCATCAACGCCTCGGTCGACGGCAGTGACATCGTCTATCACGGTTATTACGACATCGGCGTCGCCGTGTCCTCGCCGCGCGGGCTGGTGGTGCCGATCATCCGCGACGCCGATCGCATCGGCATGGCCGGGATCGAGCGCCGCATCGCGGACTACGCCGACAAGGCGAAACACGGTACCCTGGCGCTGGAGGAGATCAGCGGCGGCACCTTCACCATCACCAACGGCGGCGTGTTCGGCTCGCTGTTGTCCACGCCGATCATCAACCCGCCGCAAAGCGCCATCCTCGGCATGCACAAGATCCAGGATCGCGCGGTAGTGGAAGCGGGCGCCATCGTCGCGCGCCCGATGATGTACATCGCGCTGTCCTATGATCACCGCCTGATCGACGGCCGCGACGCCGTGCAGTTCCTCGTCGCCGTCAAGGAGTCGCTGGAAGACCCGGCGCGGATGTTGCTGGAGGTGTAGTCGGTGGCAGATTAAGCCGAAGCACGGGGACAGATTTCAAATCTGTACCCTTACTCAGGAGAAACATGAACGACCGCTATGACGTCATCGTGATCGGCGCCGGTCCTGCCGGCTACGTGGCCGCGATCCGCGCCGCGCAGCTCGGCCTGGCGGTCGCCTGCGTCGATGACTGGGTCGACCCGCGCGGCGAGTCCGCGCTCGGCGGCACCTGTCTCAACGCCGGCTGCATCCCGTCCAAGGTGCTGCTCGAGGCGTCCGAGATCTACGACAAGGCGCGCCAGGGCTTCGCCGACTACGGCGTCAGCGTATCGGGCGTCGGGCTGGATCTCGCGGCCATGATGGCGCGCAAGGACCGCGTCGTGTCCGAGCTGACGCGCGGCATCGCCGGTCTGTTCGAGGCCAACGGCGTCCGACGCATCACGGGGCGCGGCTGGCTGCTGTCCGGGTGCCGCGTCGAGGTCACTCCGGCGCAATCGCGGCAGACGGTTGTCCTCGAGGCCGGGCATGTCATCCTCGCGACGGGTTCGGTGCCCGTGCAGCTTGATGCCGCGCCGCTGCATGCAAATCTCATCGTCGATTCCACCGGCGCGCTCGCCTTCGACACGGCGCCAAAGCGCCTGGGCATCATCGGCGCCGGCGTCATCGGGCTGGAACTCGGCGCGGTCTGGAAACGCCTCGGGTCAGAGGTCGTGCTGCTCGAGGCGCAGCCGGAATTCCTCTCGATGTGCGACCGCCAGGTCGCGCAGGAGGCGCTGCGCCAGTATCGCAAACAGGGACTCGACATCCGCCTCGGTGCGCGCGTCACCGGTTGCGCGGTCGAGGACGGCCGGGTCGGCATCGAGTACCAGGATGACGCGGGCGACCACGCCGAAACCGTGGACCGCCTGATCGTCGCCGCCGGCCGCCGGCCCAACAGCGACGGAATCTGCGCGCCCGATGCCGAGCCGGTGATCGACAGCGGCGGCTTCATCCACGTCGACGAACAATGCCGCACCAGCCTGCCCGGCGTCTACGCCATCGGCGATCTGGTGCGCGGGCCGATGCTGGCGCACAAGGGTTCGGAGGAGGGCATCATGGTCGCGGAACTGATCGCCGGTCATGCGGCGCGGGTCAATTACGACGCCATCCCGTCCGTCATCTATACCCGTCCCGAGATCGCCTGGGCCGGCATGACCGAACAGGCGCTGAAGACGGTCGATCGGCCCTATCGCAGCGGCACGTTTGCCTTCGCCGCCAATGGCCGCGCCCGCGCGCTGGGCGACACCGGCGGGTTCATCAAGGTGCTGGCCGACGCGAAGACCGACCGCGTGCTCGGCGTCCACATGATCGGCCCGCATTGCTCCGAGCTGATCGCCAGCGCCGTCCTCGCGCTCGAATTCGGTGCCAGCAGCGAAGACCTCGCCGCCACCATGTTCGCCCACCCGACCCTGTCCGAGACGCTGCACGAGGCGGCGCTGGATGTGGGAGGGCGGGCGATCCACCGCGCCCGGAAGGACAGGGCTAAGGACTAAGTTCGGCGGATCGCCGTATCAAATGTAGCCCGGATGAAGGCGCGTAGCGCCGGAATCCGGGAGGTTGCATCCGGTGCTGTTCCCGGATGCCGCTTCGCTTTATCCGGGCTACATAGTCATGTTGGGCTTCATGTCATTCAAGCCAATCCGTGGGACGTGAATCAAATGTAGCCCGGATAAAGGCGCAAAGCGCCGGCATCCGGGAGGTTGCATCCGGTGTCGTTCCCGGATGCCGCTGCGCTTTATCCGGGCTACATTGTCTTGTTGGGCTCAAGCCAATCCGTGGGTTGCGGCATCCAATGTAGCCTGGATGCAGGCGCGCAGCGCCGGAATCCGGGAGGTTCTTTCCACCCCGTTCCCGGATGTCGCTTCGCTTTATCCGGGCTACATGCATGGCCCTGGGGCCTTAGTCCTTTTTTTGGATTTATGCTATCGTACGCGCTTTATGAATACGCTCCGGATCGCATGAATCTCCACGAATTTCAGGCCAAGGCCCTGCTGGCCGAGTACGGCGTTGCCGTGCCCGCGCATCGCGTCGTTTCGCAGGCGGATGAAGCGAAGGCTGCGCTCGACGCGCTCGGCGGCTCCGACTGGGTCGTCAAGGCGCAGGTGCACGCCGGCGGGCGTGGCAAGGCCGGCGGGGTCAAGCGGGTGCGCAACCGCGAGGAAGCGATCACGGCGATTCGCGCGCTGCTTGGCACACGCCTCGTCACCTACCAGACCGGCGCCGACGGCCAGCCGGTCAACGATATCCTGATCGAGAAACCCTCGAACATCGTCCGCGAACTGTACCTCGGCATGGTCGTCGACCGCGCGCAGCGCAAGGCGGTGCTGATGGCCTCGACCGAGGGCGGCGTCGACATCGAGACCGTCGCGGCGAAATCCCCGGACAAGATCCTGCGCGCGGCCATCCACCCGCTGGTCGGCCTGCAGCCGTATCAGTGCCGCGAGCTCGCCTTCGGGCTCGGCCTGACCGGCGAGCAGATGAAGCAGTTCCAGGCCATCGCGATGGGACTCGCGCGCATGTTCCGCGAGCGCGACCTCTCGCTGCTCGAGATCAATCCGCTGGCCGTCACCGACGCCGGCGACCTGCTGTGCCTCGACGCCAAGATCAACGTTGACGACAACGCGCTCTACCGCCAGAAGAAACTCGCAGAGCAGCGCGACCTGCGCCAGGAGGACGCGCGCGAGGTGCGCGCCAAGCAGTGGGACCTGAGCTACATCGCGCTCGACGGCGACATCGGCTGCATGGTCAACGGCGCCGGGCTCGCGATGGCGACCATGGACCTGGTGCAGCTGCACGGCGGCCGGCCGGCGAACTTCCTCGACGTCGGCGGCACCGCAACGAAAGAGCGCGTGGCCGAGGCGTTCAAGATCATCCTCGACGACAAGAATGTGAAGGGTGTGCTGGTCAACATCTTCGGCGGCATCGTGCGCTGCGACTTCATCGCCGACGGCGTGGTCGGCGCGGTGGCGGAAGTCGGCATCAAGGTGCCGGTCGTCGTGCGCCTCGAAGGCACCAACGCCGAACTCGGGCGCGACATCCTGCGCAAGAGCGGGCTCACCA
>JADLET010000138.1 GCA_020845975.1 Gammaproteobacteria bacterium
ACTGTGATCCGCGCGCGGATCGATCACCATGTATGTGGTTTTGGGGGCATGGCAGTTGATGCATCGGCTGCCGGGGGTTCCGGGTGTGTGGAAGTGATGTTCGCGTCCGTCATAAACCTTTTTCTTCAATCCACTGGTGTCGATTCCGACGCGCGCCCTGGGGACGGTATCGTTGTGACATCCAGTGCACAATGCATTGCCATCGGCCTTGAGCGTGGCCGTATGGGGATTGTGGCAATCACTGCAGCGGAGTCCCTTCGCCGCCATTTTCGACTGCAGAAATGACCCGTAGACATAGACCTCGTCCTTGATCTGACCGTCCGTGTAGTAGAGAGAGTCTTCGAGCAGGGAGGGCAGATGGGTGTCCATCAGTCGCTTGCCGTAACGATAATCCGGCGCGATCACGCTGCGGCGTGAATGGCAGCGAGCGCAGGCCTCGATTTGTACCTGGCTGTCGTTGGCATTCAGGTTTGCCTGGAAGCCCATCTCCGCGATATCCGCGGGCGTATCATTACTGGAGTCGGAATGGTCACGCGCCCATGCAAGGTGGATGGAAGCTGGGCCGTGGCAGCCCTGGCAGCCTATATTGACCTGGAAATAGCTTGTTTCGTAGCGGTCATTCGCATGGTCGTAGTTCTTCTTTACGCCGGTTGAATGACATTCGGCGCACATGAAATTCCAGTTGTGCGCGGGCTGGGTCCAATGCAGTTCGTCCTTATGATCGATTTTCTCATCGGGGTAAAGATGAAACCAGCGCTGGTTGACGGCGTCCCATGCAACCGGCAGCGCCTGCAGGCGCCCGCCGGTGAATTCGACCAGGTATTGTTGCAGCGGGGTATACCCGAACGTGTACTTGACGGGAAAATCATGGGATTTTCCATCCGCTCCTTCGGTGTTGACCATGTAGGTTCCGTCGCGTCGGAAGAACCGGGTCGTTACGTCGCGCAGGCGGTAACTGACATCGTTGAAATTGCCGAGGACCTTTCCTTCCGTGGCGTCCTGCATGGAAAGGGCATGGTCTGAATTGCGCCATTCGTCGTATTGCCGAGAATGGCAGGCCGTGCAGCTTGCCTCGCTGACGAATTCCGGTGTTGCCGACGTCGGAGCCGGGGTGCTGCGCGGCGCGGGCTCGATCGGTTGTGGGCGCGGGAAGTAATACCTGACGGTTCCAGCCGCAATGAGCGCAACCGGGATTAATATCCACAAGAGATTCAGCCGGGAGAGGTGCGGTTTGATGCCTTCCGCGATGGGCTCTGGCTGTGAAGCGGCTATTGTGCGCTGTGCGCGCTTTTTTCGCCTAGCCATGGAGCGGCGGGCGGTGTTGGTGGTCCGGGCGGGTTGTATGTCTGATCATGGAACGTTCGCTGTCCCGGGATCGCCGGGTAAGGGCCGCTGGATGGTGATAGCGGATCCGGTACAGGGCAAAGATTCTACATGATAAGGACATGTCCGACTAATCCGAGCCTGATCTGTCCTGCGCGGAGTCTTGTTTGACGGCATATGGATCAGGTCCTAGAATTAAGCGTCAAACAGTGGTCTTGTCTGATATTCTGACGAACGCGGCGATACAGTCGCGCAATTTCTGGGGCGCGGATAATGAAACCTTCAACATCATGGCGATACGGCTGGTTGTGCATGTCGCTGCTTGTACCGCTGGGCGTTTTCGCCGCTGAGGCTGGTCAGCTGCGGGGTCAGGCGTCGATGGAGGCGGGATTCAATGCTGCTGAACAACCGATACAGCTCGCTGCGGCAATCGGCATTGTAAAGCCGGAAGCCTCCGAGCCGGCCGTGTCGCCAACTGCGCCGCCCGCCGCAACCCCGCCGGCGCCTCCCGTCGAGCAGGCCCAGGCGCAGACGGTCGAGCCCGCCGCTGAAGAAGAGGAGGCGGGCGCATCGAGGACCGTATCGGGCAAGCAGATTATGATCGGTGTCGGCGTAGCCGCATTGCTCGGCGCCCTGGGGGGCGGTGGATCGAGTTCTGGACATTAATAAGGCGGGGGCGATATATCAGTCTGTTTCCAGATTTCCATCGTTATGTAATCTGTTTTTTCTCCATACTTATTCTGTTTTTGCCCAATCAGGTCAGGTCTCAGCCCTCGTTGTTGGGGCAAACCGGGTTGATCAACATGCCGGATGCCAGGTTGGAGGAAGACGGCGAGTTCCGTCTTGGCGTCAGCAATGTAGATCCTTATTCCGCGCTATGGAGCAGTGTCACGGTATTTCCGCGGCTGGAGCTGTCTGCTCGTTACACAACCATCGACAATGTCCCGGCATTTGAGTCTGGTGAGCGTTTTGGCGATTACCGTGATAAGGCCTTCGACGCCAAGCTGCTCCTGTTTCGCGAGCGCACTTATCTCCCGCAGTTGACGCTGGGGGTCCAGGACTTTCACGGTACACGGCTTTTTCCCGCGGAGTTCGCCGTGCTGAGCAAGCGTATCGGCGCTCTGGATCTTACGCTGGGCTACGGAAGGGATCGCATCGACGGCGGGTTCGGCGGCGTGCGGTACCGGCCCGACTGGAGCGGAAACCTGGGTTTCGTTGCCGAATACGACGCCAATGATTATTCGCGCGATCACGAGGCGATTCTGTCCGGCGCCGCCGGGCGCGCGGCCGGCGCGACCTATGCACTGGAATACCGCTACGGCTGGTTCGGATCCCAGATCTCCTGGCAGCAGGGCGATGTGGGCATCAATGCCTATGTGTCGATCCCGCTGATGGAGCGTGAGTACATTCCCAAGATCGATGAGCCCGCGCCCGTGCCGGCCTCGGCGTTGCCGCAGGTGGAGCTGGAGGACTGGCGCGTCGACGGGAGATATGCGGCATCACTGGAGAGTGGCCTGAAGCGTGAGGGGTTCCGGAATCTTCAGGTCGTCCTTCACGGGCGGACGGTCTCGGCCAGTGTAACGCATCCCCGTATCTCTTCGGTGCGGCGCGCTATTACCCGCGCCGCGCGTATCCTGGTCCAGGAGGGGCCTTTCGACCTCGAATCCGTGTGCGTGACCTATATCGAGAACGATCTGCCGGTGGCGACCTACCGGTTCCGCGATGTTCCTCTTCTGCGCGAATATCTTGCCGGGACGGCGCCGTGGGAGCGACTGGAGCCGGAGACGGAGATTGTTTATGCGGATGTCGCGCCCGCTGCCGTTGCTCGGGATGTGCCGGGCGAGCCAGATGGCACGGACGACGCGGACTCTGTGGCGGTGATCGATCAGAGCGGTGGGCGCTATGATCAGGATGAATTCAGTTTCAATCCGTTGGCGTTGCATTTCCTGTTCAATATCACGCGCACCGATCCTGGTCGCGCGTTTCACTATGATGTGTTTTCGCTGCTCAGCTACAGGAAACATGTCGCGGAGGGCCTGTTCTTCTCCGCCGCCGGGCGTGTTCAGCTTTATGAGGATGTGAGCGATGCGGCGGTGGAATCCGACAGCGAGTTGCCGCATGTGCGCTCCGATATCGCGGAATACAAGCAGGGAGGCCGATTGCGCCTCGACTCACTGCTGCTCAATAAATACCTCGACCTTCCCGGCCGCGTGAGCGGGCGTCTGTCAGCCGGATACTATGAGGAGATGTACGCGGGCGTCGGCGGCCAGTTTCTGTACTCGTCTCGCGACGGCGATTGGGCCGTGGATCTGATGATGGATGGGCTCAGGCAGCGTGAGCCCGGGGACAATTTTGCGTTTCGGGATTATTCGGTGCTGACCACCCTGTTGTCGGGCCACTACCGCTGGCCCGAGTACGGTTTGACGGGCACGGTACGCATCGGGCAATTCCTCGCCAGGGACGATGGTATCCGCTATGAGATGAAGCGCAGATTCGGTTCGGGTGTGGAGATCGGCGCGTGGTACACCATTACCAACGCGCATGACGAGACCGGTCCGGGGAGTCCTGGCGAGCCGTATCGTGACAAGGGGGTGTTCGTGAGTATCCCGCTCAGCTCCATGCTGACCACGGATACACGCGAAATCGCCCGGCTCTCGTTGTCGCCCTGGATGCGTGACGTGGGTCAGATGGTGGTGCCGCCGGACGACCTCTACCGTCTGACAGAGCGCGGAGTAATCACCGACGACGGGGGTCCGCTTCCCAGGAACTAGGGAAAGACTGATCAATTCGCTATGCCCGCCCCGGCGGCAGCCAGAATTTCTGGTGCTCGGCCGACTAATGCCGCCAGTCTCTGTCTGAGCGGTTTCGATACGCATCTTTTACACCAGGAGCCGGGATCCATCGGGCTCTGGTGTCTACACGCATATCTCAGATGAAGTATTACGGTCATCATCTGATGTGGGCGTTGACCGACAGGCTAGGAAAATCCCCGTGACGGGAATAACGCTTATCAACAAGTGATTGTTCCGATACGGCCGTTCTGTGCTTTCCCATGATGTGATTTTGTGTGTGGGCATCATGCCTCCGCATCGGCCGCTGTGTTTTCCCTGCGGGCCGGATTAAAGCGCGCCTCCATTACGTCGATACAACAAGCGGGGAAGTGACTTCTTTGATATTTTTCTGTGCGTCAAGTTTTGGACGCGCTACGGATTCATGGATGGGGCGCGAGTGAAAACGCTGCTGATCGATAACTACGATTCATTTACCTTCAATCTCTATCAGCTGATTGCCGAGGTTAATCGGGTGCCGCCGGTCGTCGTCCGGAATGACAGCGCACCATGGTCCGAAATCCGTCAGATCGATTTCGATAATATCGTTATCTCGCCCGGGCCAGGTCGGCCCGAGCGCCCACAGGATTTTGGGATATGCTCCGACGCGATCCGGGAAGGCGCCATGCCGGTGCTGGGCGTCTGTCTGGGGCACCAGGGAATCGGGCATCTGTTCGGTGGCAAGGTGGATTATGCGGCGCGCGTGATGCATGGCCGCCCCAGTCTGGTGCATCATACCGGGCAGGATATCTTCAAGGGACTTCCATCCCCGTTTACCGCTATTCGCTATCACTCCCTGCATGTCGCCGAGTTGCCTGACGAGTTGGAAAAACTCGCCTGGACGGATGACGGTATTCTCATGGGATTGCGCCACAAGACGCGTAAAATCTGGGGGGTTCAGTTCCACCCCGAGTCCATCTGTTCCGAGCATGGACATCAAATACTCGAAAACTTCCGTTCCCTGACGGCGGAGTTTCTCAAGGCACATCCTCCGCGTCGTCGCTTAACGGATAGTGGGGCGGCGAAGAAATGCCCGGAAACCTACAACATCGTGCCGCATGGGAAGAGCGCCGCCTGGGATCCGGTAAGTCAGGGGCGTGGCGTTCTCAATGGCCGTCCCATCAAGATATTTTTCCGGCGCGTTCCCATGCATTTGAACGCCGAGCAGGTGTTCATGAATTTTTATGCGTGCTCCAATCCGGCCTTCTGGCTCGACAGCGCGCTGGTTCGCGGGTTTTCTCGTTTCTCCTATATGGGGGATGCCAGTGGCCCGCATGCCGAGTTCGTCAGTTATAGCCTGCCGGAACGAAAGGTGACCGTGACGCATCAGGGCCAGGTTGAGGTATTCAATGAAAGTATCTTTACCTATCTGGATCGCATGTTGCGTGAACGGAATGTCTCGGTAGAAGGGCTTCCGTTTGATTTCAATTTGGGATACGCGGGCTATCTGGGTTATGAGCTGAAGGCGGACTGCGGTGCATCCGCCGCGCATCGGGCAAACACCCCGGATGCCGCCTTTGTGTTCGCGGACCGGATGATTGCCTTCGATCATGAGGAGAATATTGCCTATCTGGTCTGTCTTGATGATGAGGAGCATGCCAGTCGAGCGAAGCAGTGGCTGAGCGAGATGTGCGATAAACTGCAGAATCTGCAGGAAATCACACCATGGAAGCGCGCATCAACGCCCGGGCCGGTGATGCAGACGGCAAGGCATGATCCGGAGACGTATCTGCGCATGATTCGCGAGTGTCAGCAGGAGATCAAGCACGGCGAGTCCTACGAAATATGCCTGACTAATATGATCACGCAGCATGTCTGCGTTGATCCCATGAATACCTACCGTGCACTGCGTGAAAGTAACCCGGCTCCGTATGCCACGTATTTGAATTTTCCCGGTGTCTCTGTGCTGAGTTCTTCGCCTGAGCGCTTCCTTACCATCACTCCCAATGGGGCAGTCGAGTCCAAGCCAATCAAGGGCACGCGTCCGCGCGGAAAGACCAGGGATGAGGATGAGCTTATCTTCCTGGGTTTGCGTGAGAATGAGAAGGACCGGTCAGAGAACCTGATGATCGTGGATTTGCTGAGAAACGATCTCGGTACTGTATGCGATGTTGGGAGTGTGTATGTGTCGAATATGTTTGCAGTGGAAAGCTATGCGACAGTCCATCAGCTGGTGAGCACGGTGCATGGGCGTTTGCGTCGAGGTATTTCCGCGGTGCAGTGTGTGCAGGCGGCGTTCCCTGGTGGCTCGATGACCGGCGCGCCCAAGAAGCGTAGCATGGAAATCATCGATCGCCTGGAGGCGGGGCCGCGTGGAATTTATTCTGGTTCGATTGGATTCTTCGGACTCAACGGCAGCGCCGATCTCAGTATCGTGATTCGCACCATCGTCATGACAGCCAATGACGTGACCGTTGGTGTGGGTGGCGCCATCATTGATCTGTCGGATCCTCAGGATGAGCTGGAAGAGATGTTATTGAAGTCCAGGGCCTTGGTGCATGCGCTGGCGCAATCGGCCCTGGATCCGGAAAGCGCCAGGGAAGCCAGTTAGGCCGTCTTTTTTTGATTGGAATGGCCGTTGACGCGACGTTACGTATCTTTTCTACTGTTGGGGATGAATGATGGATCAGTTGGTCGTGTATCGTGAATCTATTGATGCGATCGATACTCAGCTGGTGGAACTTCTTGGCCGGCGTTATGCCATTTGCCGTGAAGTGGCCCGCCTGAAGAAGGGGAGTGATATCCCCATGATGCAGCCCGGTCGTGTCGAGCAGGTCAAGCAGCGTTGCGCTGAACTGGCGAAACAGCATGATGTTGACCCGGAATTCATTCGTGAGTTGTATACGCTTATTATTGGCGAGGCGTGCCGTATCGAGGATCGTATCATCGGCGCTTCCGGGTGATTGAAGATTTCTGTCTGTTGGAAATACGCATAAGGTTTGGAGTGTCCCTATGAGCAATCCGGTTCCACCCATCGAGGGTAAGGTTGTAATCCTTGGTGGCGGAGGCGCCATGGGAACGCTGCTCAGCGCCTGTTTCTCCGGTGTGGGCATGTCAGTGACAGTGGTCGATCTGGTTTCCGCGCCGGTCGCGGGACGTCACAATGTTTCCTGTCTGACCGCCGATGTGCGTGCCCTGCAGGGAGAGGCGCGTAGTGTTCTGGGCGAGGCGGATTGGGTGAGTGCAGCCTTGCCCGAAAAGCTCCTGCTCGAGACATGGGAGACCATTGTTGGACTTCTCGCTCCAGGCGCGCTTTTCGTGGACACCCTGTCGGTCAAGCTGCCATTGATTGGCGCGATGAACGCAAGAATGCCTGGCTCGATTGAGGTGCTCAGCATCAATCCGATGTTCGCGCCATCGCTCGGATTCGCAGGTCAAAGTGTAGCGGTTATAGAGCTGAAATGTGGAGAGCGTGCTGCTCTCTTTCTCCATCTCCTGCAGAGTCTCGGCGCCAGACTTATAAAAACGGGGGCGGAACAGCATGATCGCAATGCTGCGATGCTTCAGGCCGCGACCCATGCGGCGATAATCGCCTTTGGTGCCGCCCTGCGCCGGCTTGATTACGATATCGAGGCCATGCTGCCGCTGATGACACCACCTCACCGGGCGATGCTTGCGCTGTTGGCACGCATTCTGGGGGCCAGCCCGGAAGTCTACTGGGATATTCAGGCGGAGAATCCCTTCGCGCCGGCGGCAAGGCGGGCGATCGAGGAAGCCATGCGTGAGCTGTCTGCGACAGTCGATAAGCAGGATCCGGCGCATTTCCTCGGACTGCTGGAAGAGTTGCGTCATATGTTCGGGATGGAACGTCTCGCGAAATTCGGCGCGCATGGCGCCCGGATGTTGCAACGCGATACCGAATAAACGCGCGTGTATATCCGCGTGGGGGGAAGGTGGGGCAGGTTGAGAGGCCGCCCCGGATCATAATTGGCAGTGCGATATTCAGGGACCTTTCCGGGCGAATCCGCTCGATCAAGTCATGGCCAAAGTTTTGTTAGTTTGTTATCGGGACCGCTCCAGACAGCTGGATCCCGTGGTATTCCACAAGCTGTCGCGCGGACTGGTGCCGGATAATATCGAGCCGGCCCCGCCCCGGTTGCTTATCGCTCCCGGTCTGGATGTCGGAATAATCAATCCCAATGCCGCTGTGTCCTCATGGAATACCAGCGTGTGCCTGGGGAGTCTTCTCGATTCGGATGCGGAATGGGGGCGCCCCTTTGCGTCATGTCCGGACGGTTCCTATGCGTTATTTCGCGCGGATGATGACCACGTCGAGCTGGTCAGTGATGCCTGCGCCTCGCGCACCATCTGGTACGTTCATACGGATGACATGTTTGTTGCTTCTACCTCACAGCGCGCCATTGTGGCGGTGCTGGGAAGCTATCAGGCAGACCGGCAGGCACATATATGGATGTTGTCCGCCGGGAATATTGGTCCAGGCCTGTCATGGGACGCGCGGATAAAGTGTGTGGGGGTTAACTCGCATGTGGTGCTGGACCGTGGCGCCTGGACTGTCCGTGAGATCCGGGAGGTAATCG
>JADLET010000139.1 GCA_020845975.1 Gammaproteobacteria bacterium
GACCAGCGCGCCGGACGCTGCGGGCGTGTCGCGCCCGGCGTGTGCATACGTCTGTACGCGGAGGAGGATTACCTCGCCCGGCCCGCGCACACACCACCTGAAATCCTGCGCACAAACCTCGCCAGCGTAATCCTCCAGATGCGCGCCCTGCAGCTGGGCGAGATCGAGCAGTTTCCCTTCATCGATCCTCCCGATTCGCGCTATATCAACGACGGTTACAAGCTGCTGGCGGAATTGAACGCGCTCGACGATCGCCGCCATCTGACGGACATCGGCCGCAAGATCGCGCAGTTTCCCGTCGATCCACGCATCGGACGCATGATCCTGGGCGGGGCCGCCGAGAATGCGCTGGCAGAGACACTGATCGTATGTTCCGCGCTGTCACTGCCGGACCCGCGTGAGCGCCCGCAGGAATCGCCGCAGGCGGCCGATGAGAAACATCGCGCGTTCCAGGACGGGCGTTCGGACTTTCTGGCCTACCTCAAGCTGTGGTCGGAGTTCGAGCAGCGGGCCCGCCATCTGTCGCAGAGCAAGCTTCGCAAGTACTGCCAGGAGAATTTCCTCTCCTTCCGGCGCATGCGGGAGTGGCACGACATCCATCAGCAGCTCCATGAGCAGGTCGGGGAAATGGGCTACCGGCTCAACCAGCAGCCCGCCGAGTACGGCCAGCTCCACCGTGCGTTGCTCAGCGGTCTGCTCGGCAATGTCGCGCGCCTGAACGAAGAGCGTGAATACGCCGGCACCTGGAGCAATAAGTTCGTGCTGTTTCCAGGCTCCGCGCTGGCGGCCAGGCCGCCCAAGTGGATCATGGCCGCGGCGCTGATCGATACCCAGCGCCTGTACGCCCACACTGCGGCGCGCGTGGAACCTGAATGGATCGAGCGCGTCGCGGTCCACCTGGTGAAACGCAGTCACTATGACCCCTTCTGGGACGCCCGCCGCGGGCGCGTGATGGTCTACGAGCGTGTCACGCTGTACGGTCTGCTGGTCAACCCGCGGCGTTGTGTCGATTTCGCCCCCATTGATCCGGAGCAGGCGCATGAGATCTTCGTCCGCGACGCACTGTTGGACCCCGAGTCCGGAATCGATGCCGACTGTCTGAGTCACAATCGCGCGCTCATCGAAGAAATCCGCGCGCTGGAGGACAGGACCCGTCGCCGTGGGCTGCTGGCCGACGACGAGACCCTGTTCCGTTTCTATGTCGAGCGTCTGCCCGCGGGGCTGGCCGATGCGAGGGCCTTCAACACCTGGTACAGGGATGCACGGCGCACCGAGCCGCGGCTGTTGTTCATGGACAGGGAACTGCTCCTGCAGGGCGCCCAGGAGGGCGACGTGGATGCGCTATTTCCCGCCAGCCTGGTGATGAACGGGGTCGAGTTCGTTTTGCGTTACCGCTTCGAACCCGGACATCCGGACGACGGCGTGACGCTGGAACTTCCCCTGATGATGCTGAACCAGGTGGACGGCGCGCGCGCCGAATGGCTGGTGCCGGGACTGCTGCAGGAAAAGCTGCTCGCGATGCTAAGATCCCTGCCCAAGGTCTGGCGCCGCCGGTTTGCTCCGGTGACGGATTTCGCCACGGCCTGCGCGGAGGCCCTGCGGTCGAAGATGCGAGGCGATCTCGCCACGGCGCTGGGCGCCGAGCTGAAGCGTATGACCGGCATCGAGGTCACGCCGGAGGCCTGGCGGCCGGAGGAAATTCCGGGCCACCTGCGCATGAATTTCCAGGTTATCGATGAATCAGGCGCCGTGCTCGCCGCGGGCCGGGATCTCGCGCGCCTGCAGAATGAATTGGGGGAGCGGGCGCGACAGTCCTTCATGACGGACCTGGGTCCGGGATCCGCTGGCCGCAGGATCACTGCCTGGGACTTCGGGGAGCTGCCCGAGACAGCCGAGTATGAACGCAACGGAAGGCGCATCCTGGCCTACCCGGCGCTTCAGGATGAAGGGGATGCGGTCTCATGGCGCCTGTACGATGATGCGCGGCGCGCGCGGGAAGTTAATCGCGCGGGCATGCGCCGCCTGATCGCGCTGACCTTGTCCGCCAAGATCAAATATCTGAAAAAGGACATCACTCACCTGCAGCGCATGTGCGCGCATTATCTTCCCTGGGGTTCCTGCCGCGAACTGCAGGATCAGCTCATCGAGGCCGCCATCGAACGGACCTTCCTAGACGACCACCCCTTCCCGCGCAGTGAAGCGGATTTCAACCGCCGCCTGGCCGATGCGGGGCCAGACCTGATCGCGAACTTCAATGAGCTTTGCCGCCTCGTCGATGAGATCCTGGCCGCCTGTCACGAGATACGGCAGGCCTTGTCGCGGACACATCCCTCCGCCTGGCGCCCGGCGCTGGACGACATGAAGAGCCAGCTGGACGGGTTGGTCTACAGTGGTTTTCTGCGCGACACGCCGTCGGGCTGGCTGCGGCATTATCCACGGTATCTGCGCGCCATGCGCATCCGCCTTGACAGGTTGCGCGACCGGCCCGACCGGGACGCGCAGGGGCTCGCCGGCATCGCGCCGTTGTGGCGCAGGTGGATGCAACAGGGCTCCAGTGGTGAGCCCGAAGGGACGGATCTCCCGGTGCGCTGGATGCTGGAGGAGTTGCGCGTATCGCTGTTCGCCCAGGAGCTGAAGACCGTGGCGCCGGTGTCGGTACAGCGTGTGCAGCGCCTTTGGCCGGGCTGAACGCGCACAGTCAGGAATTATTTTAAAGATTACACGCGCCCGGACGATTACTGTAATGCGTCAGAGCGTGTGCCTTGGCGCGGTGATAGCCCATTTATAGCGAGTGCCAGGTCCGCGAGACATGATTTCCGAGCAAGCAATCCCCGACGTCCCGGCGCCCATGCGCCCCGAGGATCTGGTCAAAGGGGTGATTCGCCTGGCCTCGTTGCCCGATATGTTCATCAGGATCAGCCAGATGGTGGATGATCCGCGCAGTTCTGGCAATATGATTGCGCGGATCATCGGCGAGGACCCCGCGCTGACCGCGCGATTGCTGCGGATCGCGAACAGCCCGTTGTACGGATTCACCGCTCGTATCGACACGATCGCACGCGCGATCACCGTGATCGGGACGCGTGGTCTGCGCGATCTGGTTCTCGCGTATGCCGCCCTCGATATCATGGGGCGATTCAAGGGCGGTTTGATTGACCTGGAGGATTATCGGCGCCGCAGCCTGTTGTGCGCGCTGGTTGCCCGCCTGCTTGGGGTGCGGGCCAGGGTAGCCGACGCCGAGTCGCTTTTCGTGGCCGGTCTGCTGTACGACATCGGTCAGTTGATCATCGCTGACAAGCTGCCCGAGATGGCGCGCGAAACCCTGTTGCGTGCGAAGGATTCCGGCGCGCATCTGCATCTTCTTGAGCGTGGTGTGATAGGTTTCAATCATGCCGAGGTAGGTGGCGAACTGTTGCGTCAGTGGCTGTTGCCGGACGCGCTCTGGGAGGCAGTGAAATGCCACCATGCGCCCGGGGAGGCGCGGAACGCGGTGTTCAACGCCGCACTGGTCCACCTTGCCGCCGTTATCGCGGACAGTCCCTTCACTGAACCCCTTCGAGATGCGAATAAGACCCCGCTGGCCGAGTATCTTGCCCGTGAGGTTGATCCGATCGGATGGGCCATCACGGGACTGAACGCCGATACCCTGATCGAGGTGCATGCCGAGGCCATCGCCCAGTTGGCCCAGCTCACGGACACCCTGTTCTCGCAGGCGGCCTGACCCGCCAGAGAACCTTTTCCTGTGGGAGCATCGCTCCCGCGCTCGCAAGATCTGTCCCTGCCTGCCGGAATATCACAAGCTGTTCAATGACTAATGCCTGAGCAGGGCGCATGCCCGATTGCAGGCGGTCCTTTGATGGTCGTTTACCGCTGTTTTCTGCCTTTGCGCGCAGTTCTTTACCGGAATGAAAAGGCGCAGAATTGAACGCCCGGACGTGAAAAACATGACCGGATCAATAAACAGGAGATGCGCCATGGCCAATGGAAAGAAATCGGTGATGGAAAAGAAGGACGACAAGAAGAAGGGTGTCGCCGCCCGTGAAGGCATTTCGTTCCCGCGATATTTCGATGAGATGGAAAGATTCTTCGATAATTTCCACCTGCGAGGCTGGCCGCGTCCCCGACACTGGGGGTTTCCCGACTGGCCGGATATGGCGGCGTTCGGTGAGGGGCGGATACCGAAGATGGATGTCGTGGATCAGGAGGCCACCCTGCTGGTGCGCGCGGAACTTCCCGGAGTGAAGAAGGAGGATATCGAGGTCTCAATGAGCGACAATCTGCTCACGGTCAGCACACAGAGCCAGCAGGAAACGAGCAGGGAAGAGAAGGGGAAGTACCAGCGCCGCGAGATCCATCAGGGCAGCTTCTCACGCTCGATCAGTCTGCCGGTGAACGTCGACGCCTCCAAGACGACGGCGAAGTTCAAGGACGGCGTGCTGGAACTCACCTTTCCCAAGGTCGAGGCGGCCAGACGGCGTTCCATCAGGATCGAGGGCTGAGAAGGACATGGGGTATGCTTCCCATTGATTGATGGCGGATTGACCCGGCAGGACTACAGGCGAGTCATGTGTTTCTAGGCAGGTGGCACTGCGTAAATGCCAGCCCTCTTGTGTGGAAGGCCGGGACTTTCCAGCTTGCCTAAGAGAGTCGTATTAGCTATTAGGTTGGACTGTATTTTTATTTCTGTCTTCGTATACTCGCCACATCGGAAACCATCGCCTTTAGTTACGCGGCCGGAGAGTGCCCGAATCAAGAGCGATGGGAACTTCAAGCGGCGGCGTTGAATGAAACGATGACCGCCCGGAACGAGTCTGGCCGAACACCCATCGCGTGGGCGGTTCGAACCATCGTTGGAACGCCAGGACGGCGCCATGACCTGGTCATGGATATCCAATGGAATGGACAGACGGTGCTCGCCGCCGTCTGCGCGATGGGTTCTTTATATCCGGTACTCAGCAGATCCTGGGCAGCGGGTCGTCTTCCAGTTCCTCGATGATGCGTTCCCCGCCCAGGGCGGTTTCCAGGGTTACTCCATCTTCATCCGCATTGATCGTCCCGATGATCGCGGCTCCGGCGCCCTCCGGAAGTGCGTGCCATGCCGCGCACAAGGCCTCCGCCTGTGTAGATTCGACGATCGCCACGACACGGCCCTCGCAAGCGAGATAGAGCGGATCGTAACCGAGCAAGTCGCATACGGTCCGCACCGCCGGCCGTACCGGGATATCATCCGTGCGCAGGCGAACACCGTGTCCGCAAGCGCGGACAATGTCGTGCATGACGGTGGCCAGGCCGCCGCGGGTGGGGTCGCGCATGAAGCGCAGACCGGGAAAGGCGAGCGCCGCACGCGTCAAGGGAAGCACGCTGGCGGCATCGGAGAGCAGTTCGCCCTGCAGACCGAACTGGCCGCGCGCCAGCATCACGGCGACGGCATGGTCGCCGACCGGTCCGCTGACCACGATCGTATCTCCAGGAAGAATGCGTCGCGGATCCAGCGCGCGGTCGCTGGCGCGCTGGCCGATCCCCGTCGTGATCAGATAGATCCCGCCACCTTCGCCGCGCGGCACGACCTTGGTATCCCCCGTGACGACGCGCACCGGGATCGCGCGCGCGGCAGCGGCCAGGCTGTCGACGATGCGCGCGAGCCGGCGGCGTCCGAAACCCTCCTCGATGATGACGCCCAGGCTGAGATGGCGCGGCTCCGCCCCGGCGACCGCGAGGTCGTTGACCGTGCCGTGCACGGCCAGCGAGCCGATGTCGCCGCCGGGAAACTCCACCGGCTGTACCGTGAAGCAATCGGTGCTCATCACCACTGTCCCATGGGGATAGGAGAGTGTGGCGGCATCGAGCATCGTGTCGAGTTCTGGATTGCGAAGCTCGCGCGTGAAGATTTCCTCGATCAGCTCACGCATCAGACGGCCACCGTTGCCGTGCGGCAGGCCGATGGGCTCATCGGCCTCTTCCTCTGGCGAATTGTCTGGTGTCAGTTTCATGATCATTCCATGCTCCCTGCGCGGGGCTACACGCTATGGGGCGCGAGCTCTCCGCGATACCCTGCTTCGATGATCTGACCGTAACTGAGACCGCCATCATTGCACGGTATCCGGCTTGCGAGGCGCACGTCGAAGCCATGGGCGGTGAGCAGTTCGCGGGCCTGTTCGGTTAAGCGGCTGTTCTGGAATACCCCTCCGGTGAGGCCGACGACGAATTCTCCCGACTGTTCGCGCTGCAGACGCGCCTGAGCGAGGAGGCTGTGCGCCAGGCTGCTGTGGAACAGGCCCGCGCGGCGCGCGCGGCTCAGCGAGGCATCCAGCAGCATCGGCAACAGGGGTGACCAGTCGACCTCCTGCATGAGGTCTTCCCGTCGCGAGACGGGCAGATCGATGTGGTCCGCGGTCGCTTCAGCCACGGCCTCCAGCAGCGCCGGTCCGTGACCCTCGTAACCGCCACTGAACAGCAGGCCGGTCAGTGCCGCGGCGGCGTCGAACAATCTTCCGGCGGAGGATGTCAGGGGAGAGTTCAGGCCCTGTTGCCAGGCGTGGCGAAGCAGGCGGGTATCCGGCGGGCCGCCCTCCCATGTGTGGCCGGACTCCCAGCACAGCGCCAGGGCGCAACGCCAGGGTTCGCGCGCGGCGCGTTCTCCGCCCGGGAGACGGAAAGGACGCAGGCGCGCGGCGCGCCTCCATGCGCCCGGCGATCCGAGCAGGGCCTCGCCGCCCCACAGCGATTGATCTTCCCCGTATCCGACGCCGTCCCAGGTGAAGGTCAGCCAGCGCGTGATATCGGGATGTTCGCCGGCGAGCGCCGCCGCATGGGCATGATGGTGGAAGATCCCGATGCAGGGGAGGCCGCTCGCCTCGGCCCAGCGCCGGCTCGCGTAGCGCGGATGGTGGTCGCAGACGACGGCCTCGGCCTGCATGTTGTAAAGGCTTTGCAGATCTTGCACGGCGCGGGCAAAGGCCGCGCGGCCGCGCGGCGCCTCGAGTTCGCCGATATGGGCCGATACGACGATGCGTCTGTCCCAGGCCAGCGCCACCGTGTTCTTGATGTGACCTCCCACCGCGAGCAGTGGTCGCTTCAGTGTGAAGGGCAGCTCGAGTTCCAGCGGACTCTGTCCGCGGCCTGTTCGCAGTGGACGCGCCTCTCCGGCGATGAGGCGGAAGACCGCATCGTCCGCGCGACGTTCGATCGGGCGATCGTGATGCAGCCAGGAATCGGCCACCTGCCCCAGGCGCCGCTTGGCCTCGGCGGCCTCGGTCAACACGGGTTCGCCGCTCACGTTCGCGGAGGTCGCGATCAGTGGTGCACCGAAATCCCCGATGATCAGGTGATGCAGCGGGCTGTAGGGGAGCATGGCGCCGATCTCGGCGAGACCAGGGGCGATTCCCGCCGGCAACGGTTCGCCTGCCGTGATCTTCGGCAACAGCAGAATGGGTCGGACGCTGGAACGCAAGACACTCTCATGGGCGGCGTCCAGCTGGACATGGCGGCGCAGCGTGGCCAGGCCGGCATCCTCCGGAAACATCACCGCAAGCGGCTTATCGGGCCGGGGCTTGTCACGGCGCAGGCGCGCGATCGCCTCGCTATCATGCGCATCGCACAGAAGATGGTAACCGCCGACGCCCTTCACGCCGATGATCTTTCCGGCGCGCAGGGCTGCGACCAGGGCCTCGAGCGCTTCCGCGTTTCCGTGTGTCCGGATGCCGTCCCGGTCGGAAAACTCCAGCCGCGGTCCACACTCATGGCATCCAATCGGCTGCGCATGAAAGCGGCGATCGCCGGGGTCGGCGTATTCGCGCGCGCACGCCGCGCAGAGCGGGAAGCCACGCAGTGTGGTATGGGGGCGGTCATAGGGCAGGCGAGTGATCACCGTGTATCGCGGACCGCAGGCGGTGCAGTTGATGAACGGGTAACGGTAGCGCCGGTTGCAGGGATCGCGCAGTTCCGCCAGGCAATCCGCGCAGGGGGGCTGGTCGGGCGGGACATGCACATCTGTGGCGTCATGATCGCGGCTCGAGCGAATGGTGAATCCGTGCATCGGCTGCACGCCGGTTTCTGTGGTGGAGATCAGTCGTGGTTGCGCGAGGGGCGGCGCCTCTCGCATCAGGGTCTCTCCGAAGCTTGCGAGCCGGGATTGTGGGCCCTGTGCAAAGATCTCCACGGCGCCGTATTCGTTCCGCACCCATCCTTCGATCTCAAAACGCGCGGCGAGGCGGTAGATGAAGGGCCGGTAACCGACGCCTTGGACCCGTCCGCCGATCAGCCAGCGGCGGGCCACGCATTCATGGGGTGCCGTCGATTGCGGGTTCGAAGGGCTCATCTGCAGAGGATCGGCTGTGGGGTATGCGGGTGATCCATTATGCTACCGCATATTCCTGTCACGCCGCCCATGTGTGCAGACTTCAGTTTTTAATGAAGGCATACATATGTTTGCATCTATTATATGATCCAGATCGGAGATTTCGCGCGGGGCGGTTTTCCGCGGCCATTGCGCAGGCTATGATCTGAGTCGCATCAATGCGGTATCCACCAATCCAACGATGAGGGTACAGGAATGAGCAACCATGTGTATAAACTGATCGAGCTGACCGGCTCCTCCCCCCAGGGAATCGAAGCTGCGATCGAAAATGCCATTACGCGCGCGGCGAAGACCGTGCGCAATATGCGCTGGTTCGAGGTCACCAATACGCGTGGTCAGATCGAGAACGGCAAGATTGCACATTACCAGGTAACCCTGAAGGTCGGTTTCACGCTCGAGGGCTGAGCGGAACAGGCGGGACCGGCGCCCGCCTGAAACCGAAGATCGATATCATGGGGTAGAGGGAGCCGTTCAGCCCTCACCATAGAGACGGTCGGTGCGCGCGGCGAGTATGAAATCGTTGCGATGCAGCCCCTTGATCTTGTGTGACCACCAGGTCACGGTGACCTTGCCCCAGGCGGTCTGGATGTCGGGATGATGGAATTCCTTCTCCGCCAGCATGCCGACCTTCACGGTGACGGCGAGGGCGTCGACGAAGTTGCGGAAGGTGTACGTGCGTTCCAGCTGGTCTATGTTATCGCGCGTAATGATGTGCCAGGCGGGGATTTGTTGCCGGAACCCGGCAATCTCTTCCTCCGTCACCGTCGGCGTACCGGCGCGGCACGCCTCGCATTTGATCTCGGCCAGTTCAGTCACAATGGTCTCCTTTGCGCGCTCGCTGCGACGAGATTCGCCATGATCCCGCCGGTCACCTGTCCGGGGTATTATAAGCCGCAAGCCTGGCCCGGGAAACGCGCCGGGTGATTTGGCATTTGAAAGCTGAAGTTACACCTGCGCCCCGATATTCCGCGCACTCGATCCCGTTTTCATAAGGTCAGGATATCCATGAATACACCGAAGGCGCTCGCCCCCGAGTCCTTGTATACGCATTGCGATCCGGCGCAGTTCGGTTTCGAGACCACGGCGGAGCTTGGCGGCGGCGGGATCATCGGGCAGGAGCGCGCGATGGAGGCGCTGCAGTTCGGCGTCGGGATCCGTCGCGAGGGCTACAACCTCTTCGTGCTTGGACCGCCGGGGATCGGCAAGTATTCCGTGGTGCGCCAGTATCTCGAGCACGCGGCCGGGACGGCGCCGGCTCCGCCGGACTGGTGCTATCTGCACAATTTTGAACAACCGGACCGGCCGTGCGCCGTCCGGTTGCCCACCGGACGCGGCCAGGCCCTGCGCAGGGACATGGAACGGCTCGTGGATGATTTGCGCAACGCGATCCCGGTCAGCTTCGAGACCGAGGAATACCACACGCATGTGCAAGAGATCGAGGAAGCCCTGAAAGACCAGCGAGAACATGCGCTGGCGGAGCTCACCGCCGAGACCGAATCGCGCGGCATTGCACTGATCCGGACCCCCGGCGGATATGCGTTCGCCCCGGTGCGCGGGGGGGAGGTGATCAAGCCCGACGATTACGAGCAGCTGCCTGATGAAGAGAAGCAGCGTATCGAGGCGTCGGTGGAGGAATTACAGGGCAAGCTGGCCAATATCCTGCGCCAGACGCCGAAATGGCAGCGCGAGTCGCGGGACAGGATCAAGGCGCTTGACCGCGAGGTGGCGCTGTTCGCGGTGGGCCACCTGATCGAAGAGGTGAAAAAGAAATATCAGGATATCGCGGCGATCACCGCCTATCTCGATGCGGTGCAGAATGACGTGGTCGAGCACCTGCCGGAGTTTCGCGGACAGGACGAGACGCCGAATATCCTCGGCATCGCACTGACCGAGAAGCCCTCGTTCCGCCGCTACCAGGTGAATCTTTTGATCGATCATGGACGCTCGCAGGGCGTCCCGGTGGTCTATGAGGATACGCCGCTGTATCAGAACCTGGTCGGGAGGGTGGAGCACCTGACCCATATGGGCGCGCTGGTGACCGATTTCATGCTGATCAAACCGGGCGCGCTGCATCGCGCCAACGGCGGGTATCTGATCCTGGACGCCAAGAAGCTGCTGACCGAACCCTTTGCCTGGGAAGGGCTCAAGCGCGCGCTGTACGCGCGCGAGGTGCGCATCCAGTCGCTCGGGCAGATCTACAGTTATGTGAGCACGGTCTACCTCGAACCCGAAGCGATACCGATCGATCTGAAGGTGGTGCTGCTGGGCGACCGCTTTCTCTATTATCTGCTGCAGGCCTACGACCCGGACTTCATCGAGCTGTTCAAGGTAACGGCGGAATTCGAGGATCGCGTCGAACGCACACCGGACAACGACCGTCTCTATGCCGGTCTGCTGGCCGTGCTGACGCAGCGCGAGGACTTGTATCCGCTCGACAGCGCCGCGGTGGCGCGCGTCATCGAGCATGGCTCCCGGCAGGCGGAGGACGCGGAACGCCTGGCGGTCCACCTGTCGAGCACGATGGACCTGCTGCGCGAGTCGGATTACTGGGCGCGGCAGGCCGGGCGCGTGGTGATCACGCGCACCGATGTGCAGCACGCGATCGACATGCAGGTCCGCCGCGTGGACCGCATCCGGGGGCAGGTGCAGGAAGGCATTTTGCGTAACCTGGTCCTGATCGACACGGCGGGCGCGCGGATCGGCCAGGTCAACGCCCTGTCGGTCATCGATCTCGGCAACTTCAGTTTCGCCCAGCCGACGCGTATCACCGCCAATGCGCGCATGGGAGAGGGCGAGATCATCGATATCGAGCGCGAGGTCGAGCTCGGCGGGTCGATTCACTCGAAGGGAGTGATGATCCTCACCTCGATGCTCGCCGCGCGCTATGCGCAGGATCGTCCGCTCTCGCTCACGGCAAGCCTGGCGTTTGAGCAGTCCTACGGATTGATCGAGGGTGACAGTGCCTCCGTCGCCGAATTCTGCGCGCTGATCTCCGCCCTGGCCGCGGTACCCATCGACCAGCGCCTGGCAGTGACCGGCTCGGTGAACCAGCACGGGCAAGTCCAGGCGATCGGCGGTGTGAATCACAAGATCGAGGGTTTTTTCGATATCTGCCGCGCGCGAGGCCTGGACGGCGGTCACGGTGTGATCATACCCGCGGCAAACGTGGTGCACCTGATGCTGCGCGAGGACGTGATCGAGGCGGTACGCGCGGGCCGTTTCAAGATCTATCCGGTCGAGTCTGTCGACGAGGCGATTACATTGTTGACCGGTGTGCCTGCCGGGATACGTGATGCGCAGGGCGAGTACCCAAACGGCAGCGTCAACCAGCGAGTGGAAGATCGTCTGCGCGATTTCGCTGAACTGCGCCACGAGTTCGCCAAGCCGGTTCCGGATGGGCACGAGAATGACGACACGCCCGCATGAGTTGATATTCAGGCGGATTCTGCTCCCGCTCGACAGCGGGGCGGCGGACAGCACGGATCTCGATGCCGCGATCCGGCTTGCCGCCCGGCTCCAGGCTGAAGTTGTCGGCATTTTCATTGAGGACGTGGACCTGATGCGGCTGGCAGCTTTGCCGTTCGCGCGTGAGATGGCGCCGCTGTCCGCCTCCGCACGCCGTATCGATGCCGCCGACATGGCGCGTGCCTTGCGCGCACGCGCCGGCGTATTGCGTGCCCGCCTGCAGGAGCGCGCATTGCAGGCCCGTGTTTCCTGGTCCTTCCATATCGTGCAGGGCGAGCTGTTGGCGGAGCAGCTGGGCGAGGCCGTGGCCAGTGATCTCATCATTCTGGACATCGGGGCACGCCGTGCCTCGATGTCGCGAGCGACCGATCAGGTGACGCGGCATTTTTTCTCCCAGGGCGCATGTACCGTCTGGCTGCGTCGCGCGCTGGCTGAAGACGAGCGTCCCATCATTGCGCTGCTCGACGACATATCCTCGGGCCAACGTGTACTTGCAGTCGCGTGCCAGTTCGCGCGCCGCGACGGCAAGCAGCTCCTTGTGATGATCGCCGCCGATGACGCGATTGAATTTGCGCGGCGTGCCCATGACATCGGCGAACTGCTGACCGCGGACGGCATGGAGGCCGAGTGCCGTCCGCTGACGCGCTCAGCGGCGTCGGACCTGATCCAGGACGTGACCGAGGCGCGCGGCAAATTGCTGGTGATCGCGCGCGACAGCCCGCTGGCCTCGGGCGCGGGCTACCAGCGCCTGCTGGAGGATTTGCCCTGTGAAATCGTTCTGGCGGGCTGATGCCGCGCCGGTGTGTCCAATTACCCGGAGCCGGATTCGACCAGCGGCACGAAGGCCACGGGCAGGATGCTGCGGCGGTGGATCTCGCCGTCAGCGCCCTTGGTGATCAGCGCCAGATCCTGCGTGGCGTGGCGAAGACCGACCGGGATCACCATGCGGCCGCCGGGTTTCAGCTGATCGAGCAGCGCCGGCGGGATTTCAGGGGCCGCGGCGGTGACGATGATGGCATCGTATGGCGCATGCTCTGCCCAGCCCTGGTGACCGTCGCCCACGCGCACTTCCACATTGCGATGGCCAAGTCGTTTCAGGTGATCGCGCGCCGTCCGCGCGAGTTCTGGCAGTGTCTCGACGCTGTATACCTGCCGGACGATCCGTGCCAGCACGGCGGCCTGGTAACCCGAACCCGTGCCGATCTCCAGCACGACATCCTCCGGTCCGGGATCGAGCATGTCGGTCATCAGGGCGACAATGAAGGGTTGCGAGATGGTCTGCCCGAGACCGATGGCTAACGGACGGTTCTCGTAGGCTGAGGACTGCATGCCAGGCGGAACGAAGCGGTGGCGCGGGACGGATTCAATGGCCGCGATGACGCGCGGGGACAGCGTTCCGCGCCCGGTGGCGCTGGCGCAGTTGCGCATGTCGGCCTCGATTTCCCGCAGCATGCGTTGACGCTCACGTTCGAATTCCGTCCCGGGCATGCGCGCCGCGTCCGCTCTCAGGCCGCAATACGCACCGCGAGGACGTCGCAGGCCGCGTGATTGAGCACGGCATTCGCCGTGCTGCCGAGCAGGCGGCCAAGGCCATGCCGGCCGTGTGAGCCGAGCACGATCAGGTCGACTCCATTGGTATTGGCGTATTCAACGATTTGTTGGTGCGGCGCGCCCAGGACTACATGACGTCTCACTTCCGCGGGAAGGCCGAGCTTCCGCGCGAAGGCTTCCAGGGAGGATGTTCCGTGTTCCAATAATTCCTTTTCGTCCACCAGCAGAGCGGGTGCGGGGAGAAGGTCGTCGGCGAATCCGAGCGGCGGGAGATAATCGACGACATGCAGCAGGCTCATCGTCGCAGCATCTTGCCGTGCGATGTCGGCGGCGCGGCGCACCACATGCGCCGAGGCGTCAGGAAAGTCGACGGCGATCAGGATATGGCTGTACGACATGGGCGCACCTCTCTCAGGCGGAAGCGATATGAACGCACACTCATTTGATCAGCTTCATGGGGGTGGGGCAAGATGTCCGTCTCATGCGTCGGCTTCGACGCCAGCGGGATGGCGGGAGCGCCGACGCACACCGCCCGCCCACCAGATCCGGCAGGCGCCTTCATCGGAGACCATACAGGGGCCGATCGGCGCATGTGGTGTGCAGCCGTGTCCGTACAGCGCGCACTCGTCGGGGGCGATGCGCCCGAGCACGACGCGCGCGCAGTCGCAGCCGGGCGGCATTTCACCTGCCCGGCGCCGTGAATGATCCAGCTCGACCCGGAAGGTCCGGCGCGCATCCAGCCGCGACCAGTCGGTGCGGATTTGATAGCCCGAGCGCGGGATCATCCCGATACCGCGCCAGTCCGCATCGACGATATCCAGGATCTCCTCGAGGCAGCGGCGAGCGGCCGGATTGCCGCCGGGGCGCACTGTTTCCGCATAGGTGTTGTCGACGAAACAGCGGCCTTCGAGCGCCTGGCGCAGGACCGAATAGATGCCGGCCAGCAGCGAGGCCGGGGTGAATCCCGCAATGGCGGTCGGCAGGCCGAAGCGGCCGGGCACGAACGCCCATTCCTCCGGTCCCATGACCGTCGCCACATGCCCCGGCGCGATGAGGGCGTCGATGCCGCCGGCATCCGACTCGAGCAGCATCGCCACGGCCGGCCAGGTGCGCCGGGCGGACAGCAGCAGGAACAGATTGTCCGGCACACCTTGCAGCAGACTCGCTGCCACCGGCGCCGTGGTCGTCTCGAATCCGGCGGCGAAGAACACCACCTGCCGGTTGGTCTCGACGCGCGCGATCGCGACGGCCTCCTGCGGCGAGGCGACCGGGCGTACGTCGGCGCCCGCGGCGCGCGCCTCGGCGAGGGAGCGTGGTTGTCCCCGGACGGTGTTCGCGGGCACGCGCAGCAGGTCTCCGAAGGCCGCCAGCGTGACGCCGGGTCGCAGCGACAGTTCGATCGCGGCGTGGATGTCTTGTTCCGGGCAGATACACACGGGACAGCCTGGCCCCGGGATCAGCTCGATCCCCTCCGGCAGGATCGTGCGCAGGCCCGCCATGGTCAGTGCGCGCTCGTGGCCGCCGCAGACGTTCATGATGCGAAAGCGATTCGGGACGGGCAGGCGGCGGATTTTATCCAGCCAGCCGGCGGCCTCGTCACGGTCTGGCGGCCTCGTCACGGCGCAAGCTCCACGTTCAGCAGCACCAGCCCGGCGCCGTTCAGGATCCGCGTATCACCGTTGCCGCAGCGCCGGCAGGAGGGGTCGTCAGGCGCGGCATCCGATTCCATGCCGCAGGCGGGACAGTGTACGCGAAGCGCTACGGTCTCGATCTCGAGGAGTGCGTCCTGCGCCGGGGTTCCGTGGGCGACATGGGCGAAGTCTTCGATGATATGCTGCGGGTCCATACGGCCAAGCGGGTCCAGTTGCAGCCGGATTGTGGCGACGGCGGCGGCATCATGGTTGCGCGCGATTTCCAGGACGCGCGCCAGAAGGCCCCGGCACAGCGAGATCTCGTGCATGTTCAGCGCCCGCCGCGCATGGCGTCGTGGAGTTCCCAGGCCGTGCGCGCCTCGGCGGGCTGCACCGTCTGGATGGCACAGCCGACGTGTACGAGGACGAAATCGCCGACCGACGGCAGATCGGGCCGGAGCATGAACAGGCTGACGTCCCGTTCGATGCCGCCTGCCTCGCAGCGGGCGCGCTCGCCATCGATGGAGATGATGCGCATTGGGATTCCCAGGCACATGCCGGCCACTCTCCTCTTCCAGACTGTTCGTATGTCCCTATAATAGGCCATGTGTCTGGAATAGCGGAATTCGATCGAGTGGATATTGATGTCTCCGTGAGGGAATCCCGCTTTCTGCCCAGCGCCGATCTGCAGAACCTGCTGGATGTGCTGACGGAAGCGGGGTATGAGTGCATCGGTCCGCGTGTGCGAGACGGCGCGATCGTCTATGAGCCCGTCACGCGCGCGGCCGAGCTGCCATACGGGATCACGGACAGTCAGGGGCCGGGGGAATACCGGCTGCGAGCGGACGCGGGAGGGCGCTGTTTTGCCTGGGCCAATGGTCCGCAGGCCTTGAAGCCGTTGCTGTTCGCGCCGCAGGAATCACTGTGGATGGTCAGCCGGGACGCGCAGGGACGGCTCGCCTTCATTCCGGCGCAGACCTTGGCGCGGCCGATTGCCGTGCTGGGCGTGCGCGCCTGCGACCTGGCGGCGCTGCGCCTGCAGGACGCCCATTTCCGCGACGGCCCGCGACCCGATCCCGCCTACGGCGCGCGGCGCGATGCGCTGTTCCTGATCGCGGTGCATTGCACCCATCCGGCCGCGACCTGCTTCTGCGTCTCTACCGGCGACGGTCCGCATGCGGACTCCGGCTACGATCTTGCCCTGTCCGAGATCGACGAAGGTTTCCTTGTCGAGGCCGGGAGCGTCGCAGGCGGCGTCATTCTCCGGCGCCTGCCGACTGTCGAGGCGACCACGCGGCAGCGGGAGACGGCCGCGGGCGAGATCGAGGCGGGCGCACGCGCGCAACAGCGTGCGCTGCCCGGCACAGATTTGCGAGACACCCTGTTTGAACGGCTCGAGCATCCGCGCTGGGAGGAAGTGGCGCAGCGCTGTCTGTCCTGCACCAACTGCACCTCGGTCTGTCCTACCTGCTTTTGCTACAGTGAACACGACGCCCCGCGTCTGGACGGCGGGGAGAGCGCGCACTACCGTCAGTGGGATTCGTGTTTTACCATCGGGCACAGCTATATTCATGGTGGGGCCGTGCGCGGTGGCACGCGGGAGCGCTATCGCCAGTGGCTGACGCACAAGCTCGGCGGCTGGCATGACCAGTATGGCCGCTCCGGTTGTGTCGGCTGCGGCCGCTGCATCACCTGGTGTCCGGTGGGGATCGATATCACGGAAGAGACGAGGGCAATCTGTGCGGACTGAACCGTGGTCGAATCCTCATCTGCCGCAGGAGGCGGAGATCGTCGAGCGCATCGATGAATCCGACCGCGTGTTCACGCTGAAACTGCGCTTCACCGATTCCACACAACACGATGCCTATCGTTTCGCGCCGGGTCAGTTCAATATGCTCTATCTGTACGGCGTCGGCGAGGTGCCGATTTCCATCGTCTCCGATCCGGAGCACGACGAGCTGCTCGACCATACCATCCGTCGCGTCGGTCGCGTCACCGACGGAATCGCGGCGTTGAAGACGGGCGACCGTCTCGGTGTGCGCGGTCCGTATGGACGTGGCTGGCCGCTGCGCGAGCTGGAAGGGAAGGACGTACTGATCGTGACCGGGGGACTGGGCTGCGCGCCGAGCGTCTCCGTGATCCAGTACATGATGCGGCGGCGCGCGCGCTTCGGGACCGTCACGATCCTGCAAGGGGTCAAGCACTACCATGACCTGCTCTGGCGCGCGCGTTACGAGGAATGGGCGCATACGCCGCGGACCCGGGTCATGTTTTCCGCGGACACCGGCGGACCGCTCTGGCCCTGGCACGTCGGTCCGGTCACCGGGCTGTTCGAGCATATCGACCTGGAGCCGGGAAGTACGCTGGCCTTGCTGTGCGGGCCTGAGGGGATGATGGCGGCAACGGTCAGGGCATTGCGCGGGCTGGGCCTCGCGGATTCCGCCATCTGGCTCAGTCTGGAGCGGAGCATGCACTGCGCCGTGGGGCAGTGCGGGCATTGCCAGCTCGGCGGGAAGTTCGTCTGCAAGGACGGCCCGGTGTTCGCCTATTCTGACATCGCGCCACTCTTTTCGGAAAAAGGACTTTGAATATTCATATTGATGGACGCTAAACCTCTTCCAAAATCTGATGATGGCCCTGTGACAGGTCGCCCTACGGTCGCGGTGCATAAATTCACCTCCTGTGACGGTTGCCAGCTCGCCTTCCTGAATCTGGGCGACGATCTGTTGACGCTGGCCGGGCTGGTCGATATCCGCCACTTCGCGGAGGCCGGGATGGTCGATCCGGAGGCTCAGGTGGACATCGCCTTCGTCGAAGGGAGCATCACCACGCCGGACGAGTACGAACGCATCCGCCGCATTCGCGCCAGCAGCCGCTTCCTGGTTGCCCTTGGCGCCTGCGCGACAGCGGGCGGACTGCAGGCCTTGCGCAATCTCAACGGGCTGACACAGGAATGGATGGCCGGGATTTATGCCACGCCCGCCTATATCCGTACCCTGGAGACCTCGACCGCCATCTCCACACACGTCAAGGTGGATCTCGAGCTATGGGGTTGTCCGGTCAACGGCCGGCAGGTGCTCGGCGCGGTGCGCGCGCTGCTGTTCGGCGTGCTGCCGGAACGCGAGCACGACAAGGTGTGCCTGGAATGCAAGCGCGAGCGGGCAGTCTGCGTGATGGTCGCGCGCGGAATTCCCTGCATGGGACCGGTCACGCTGAGCGGTTGTGGTGCCCTGTGCCCGCGCTTCGGCCGCGACTGCTACGCCTGCTACGGTCCCGCGGAAAACGCCAACACCGCGGCGCTCGGTCGACGTCTGGCCGGTCTCGGACTGCCGCCCGAGGCGGCCGCACACCGCTTTCACTTCATCAACAATGGCGCGCCCGCATTCCTTGAGGCGGGCCGGCGCGCAGCCGAGGGCGGATTCGACGATGGCTGAAGAGCGCGATATCCGCATCAATGTACCCGTGCTCGCGCGAGTCGAGGGAGAGGGCTCGCTGCATCTGCGCATCCAGGGCGGGCGCATCGCCGAGCTCGGTCTGCGCATCTTCGAGCCGCCGCGACTGTTCGAGAAATTCCTGGTCGGCCGCGACTGCCGCGAGGTTCCCGACATGGTCGCGCGCATCTGCGGCATCTGCCCGGTCGCCTACCAGATGAGTGCTGTGCACGCCATCGAGTCTATCCTGGAGATCGATCCCGGACCCTGGGTTCGCGCCATGCGGCGATTGCTCTACTGTGGGGAGTGGATAGAGAGCCACAGCCTGCACATTCATCTGCTCGCAGCCCCGGATTTCCTCGGCTTCGGCAGCGCGCCCGAGATGGCGAAGGTCCATCCCGCCGAGGTGCGGCGCGGACTGCGACTGCAGGCGGCGGGCAATGAGATCATCCGCGTGCTGGGCGGTCGGTCGGTGCATCCGGTCGGCGTGTGCATCGGCGGTTTCCATCACGCGCCAGCGCCTGAGGCAATGCGCGAACTGCTGGCGAGGCTGCGAGGCGTGCTGCCGGACGCCGAGGAACTCGTGGACTGGTGCGCACGACTGGGTGCTGGCGGGGCACAACGCCGGCTCACCTGTCTCGCGCTGCGGCACCCGGCGGAGTATCCGATGAACGAAGGCAGGTTGACCACCGGCGACGGGCTGGATTTCGGAAGCTCCGAGTTTGACCGCCACATCGAGGAGTTTCAGGTGCCGCATTCGACCGCGCTGCACGCGCTGTTGCACGGAGAACCTTACCTGGTCGGGCCGCTCGCGCGCCTGAATCTGAATCGTGACCATCTTCCCGTGGCGGTGCGCCAGGTGATGGACTCCGCCGGCGTGCGCCTGCCCAGCCATGACATGTTCCACAGCATGTCTGCGCGCGCCGTGGAGATCCTGTACGCCTTGCACGAGGCCATACGTCTGCTGGAGACCTATGAGCCGGCGCAGCGGTCCGCTGCGGAATACCGTCCACGCGCCGGTATTGGGTACTCAGCCACCGAGGCCCCGCGCGGCGTTTTGTGGCATCGCTACGAGATCGATGCGGACGGGCGCATCGTGGATGCGCGCATCGTGCCGCCCACCAGCCAGAACCAGGCCTGCATCGAGGCGGATCTACGCGCCTCGCTGGAGGATCAGGGTCTGGAGCGTCCCGAGAGCGAGCTGCGCGCCCTCGCCGAGAAGGTCATACGCAACTATGACCCCTGTATCTCGTGCGCGACGCATTTTCTGGATCTGACAGTGGATCGTCTTTGAGCGCCGTGCGCGTCATCGGCGTGGGTTCGCCGTTCGGCGCCGACCGCATCGGTTGGGACGTCGTGGCTGAGCTCAGCCGCTGGGACGAGCTGCCCGCCGGGATGATCCTGTCCTGTTGTGCCCGCCCTGACCGCGAGCTGATTGAGTCGCTGGCGGAGCCTGGCCTGCTGATCCTGATCGATGCGATGCACAGTGGCAGGTCGTCAGGGACGGTGTGTTGTTTTACGGCGGCGGAGGTCATTTCAGGTGAGGATTTGATCTCAACCCACAGTTTTGGCATAAAGTCTGCATTGAGATTGGCGGAGGCCCTCGGCAGTTTGAAGGCGGAGGTGTGGATCTGCGGTATTGAAATCGTGCTGGAAACGGCGTGGCGGGGTGGGGATCACTATACCGCTCCGGTGCCACGGGATTCGCTGAACTGCCTGGGAATTATTAAAGAAATCAAAAAAATATTGATGGATTTCATGAGAGAACACGGTTATCCGGAGGGCCCGGGTCTGGTATCATCCCAATAAAAAGTTCAGCCCATGGGAAATGACATGTCCAATATCGACACTGGAGTACAAGAACGCCGCCAGCAGTCTCACCGCATGATAGAGGAACTGGTCGGCGTGCGTGATCAGATGCTTTCTCTCTACAGCGAACTCGCGGCGCAGCATCCCTTCAAGAACGAGGACTCGGTGAGCGAGCTGCTCGAGCAGTTCTGTCAAATGCTCATCGATTACACGGCGGACACCCATTTCGGCCTGTACCGTTACGTCGACGAGAAGCGCGAGCGCCGGCGGGCGGTGCTGGACATGGCGGATCGCATTTATCCGACCATTCTCGCCACCACCGATTCCATTCTGGATTTCAACGACAAGTACGATTTTGAGAGCAAGCGTGAGGACATCCGCCTGGAGGCCCTTGAACAGGATCTCTCCAAGCTGGGGGAATCCCTGGCCGATCGCATCGAGCTCGAAGATCAGTTGATTCAGGTGCTCAGCAAGTGGCGCGCCTGA
>JADLET010000140.1 GCA_020845975.1 Gammaproteobacteria bacterium
CTGTCGAAGAGTGACAACGCATCAATCAACTTCTTCCTGAAATCGGCGGCTGCATCGAAGTTACCGGAGGCTGGGATTTCATCAGGCAGACCAAAATCCGGCTCTGTGTCGTTTTCACGAAGTACGAGAAGATCAGAGAGGAGGTCGATCTTGGCATCTTCGATGATGCCGAGGGCGAACGGTCCAATAGAACTTGCTTTTCGTGCCATGCGCCCCCCGAAATTTAGCGATGCGGATACTATGATTCGCGGGATATGATCGCCGTCAGGGGGTTGGTGCGCAAGGGGGATGTTCCGCACTTGTTCACACCCTGTGTGCAGTTTTGCCGCCCAGTGTCCCATTGAGTTCAGGCAGCTGGCTTTTCCGTCTCAGCACCATCGTTCGGCACGGCCGGACGAGAGACGGAGACCCACAAGTGAAACGCCCCAATCCGCATCCACCCGGCGAAATGACGCCCGCCCAGCGACGGACTGAGCTGTGTACTATCCTCGGGCTTGGCCTCGCCCGCCTGCACCTTCGAAATGTCGGTCAACTATCTGAAGAAGATGGAGACTTTCCGCTACACTTCGCGCCTGAACAGAGCGGTAGTGCACCTCCAACTCAGTGGAGCAACGCACAATGAAACCAGATCCCGTACTTGCCCGCCTAGCCGCAATGAAGGCGGCTCCGGTCGCCGAGCTGAAGAAGCAGTGGCGCGAGCTGTTCAGCGAGGAACCGCCGGCCTTCAACCGGCGCTATCTTGAAAGCCGGCTGGCCTACCGCATCCAAGAGCTGGCCTACGGCGGCCTTAAGCAGGAAACAGTCAGGCGCTTGCAACAGATGGGCGAACAGCTCGACGGCGGCAACATTACCACCCGCCGCGTGCGCGCTGATCTGAAGCCGATCGTCGGAACCCGCCTGATCCGGGAGTGGCAAGGCGTCGAGCACACGGTGACCGTTACCCAGGACGGGTTCGAATGGCAGGGGCGCCCCTACCAGTCACTGTCCGCAATCGCCCGCGCCATTACCGGGTCGCGCTGGAACGGCTGGATATTCTTCGGCCTCAAGGACCATCGGAGGGCAGCATGAACGCGCCTATCACGCGCAAACTGCGCTGCGCGGTCTACACTCGCAAATCATCGGAGGAAGGGCTCGAGCAGGAGTTCAACTCGCTGCATGCGCAGCGCGAGGCCTGTGAGGCCTACATCACCAGCCAGCGCGCCGAAGGGTGGGTGCTGGTCCGCGACCAGTATGACGATGGCGGAGTTTCCGGTGGCACCCTTGATCGCCCGGGATTGAAGCGCCTGCTTTCGGACATCGAGGACGGGCTGGTGGACGTGGTGGTGGTCTACAAGATCGACCGCCTCTCGCGATCCCTGATGGACTTTGCCAAGCTGGTCGAGGTGTTCGACCGGAACGACGTGACATTCGTGTCCGTCACTCAGTCTTTCAATACGACCACCAGCATGGGTCGGCTTACGCTGAACGTCCTGCTGTCATTTGCCCAGTTTGAGCGCGAGGTGACCGCTGAACGCATCCGCGACAAGTTCGCCGCTTCCCGCGCCAAAGGGATCTGGATGGGCGGGGTCCCGCCGCTGGGTTATGACGTGGTGTCCCGCAAATTGGTGGTGAATGAAAAGGCGGCCGCCAACGTCCGCTACATTTTCCAGCGGTTCCGCGATGTCGGCTCGGCCACCCTTCTGCTGCGGGAATTGCGGGAGCGAGGTATCACGACCCGTCAAGGCAAGACGATTACCAAAGGCTACTTGTACCGCCTGCTCGCCAACAAAGCCTACATCGGCGAGGCCGTCCACAAGGGTAACAGTTATCCCGGCGAACATGACCCGATCATTGATCAGGAGCTCTGGGACGCTGTGCGCGCCATCACGAAGGAAAGCCCGCGGACCCGGGCGAATCGTGCGCGCGCCAATACGCCTGCGCTGCTTAAGGGGCTGCTCTGGGGTTCGGATGGCGGGGCGTTTTCACCGACCCACTCCTGCAAGAACGGCAAGCTCTACCGCTACTACGTCAGCCAGACGCTGCTCCGCCATGGAGCAGGTTCCACCATGGTGGGGCGCGTGCCTGCCGCCGAAATCGAAGGCGCGGTCGTCAACCAGCTGCGCGCCGTGTTCCGGCAGCCGGAAATCATCATCGGCGCATGGAAGGAGGCCGTGAAACACGCCCCCGGAATGACCGAAGCTAAAGCGCGGGATGCCCTTATCAATCTGGACCCGATGTGGGATGAACTTTTCCCAGCCGAGCAGGCCCGGATCGTGCAGCTACTGGTCGACCGGGTCATCGTTGGAAGCGCCGGACTGGAACTAAAGCTGAGGGTTGACGGGCTCGATGCGCTGGCCCGCGAACTGCAGGTGCTGGAACTGGAGGAGGCAGCGTGAGCAAGGTCGTGACAATTCCCCAGACAGTGTCGATCCACATTCCGTTCCAGATCACCAAACGCGGCGGTCGCAAGGAGATGGTTCTGCCAGCTGGTGCCGAGCTTCAGCGCTCCCGCACCGACAACACCGTGGTGAAGGCGCTGGCGCGGGCTTTTCGTTGGAAACGCCTGCTGGAAACCGGAGCCTACACGTCGGTGTCCGACCTCGCCGAGAAGGAAAAGATTGGCCTGAGCTATCTGACTCGGGTCCTGCGCATGACGCTGCTGGCTCCTGACATCGTCGATGCGATTCTTGACGGCAGGCAGGGCGACGGGATCGATCTCGCCACGTTGGCCGCGCCGTTCCCCCACGAATGGGGCGCGCAGCGGCGGCATTTTGGCATCAACGCCTGATGGGGTGCCTCTCCGTCGAAGGCGAGGATGCTTTTTGCTGACGGCAGCGACCTTGGCTTGCTATCGCAGGCAGCATGACCAACGCCCGCGCCGTCGATAGCTTCACCGAGATCGCCACCTTGCGCATCACGCTCAAGGA
>JADLET010000141.1 GCA_020845975.1 Gammaproteobacteria bacterium
ACGAGGCCTTGTGGGAGGTGGCGCTCGATCTGGAGGAAGGCGCCGACATGGTGATGGTCAAGCCTGGGCTGCCTTACCTCGACATCGTACGTCGCATCAAGGACGAATTCGGCGCGCCCACGTTCGTTTATCAGGTGAGTGGCGAATACGCCATGCTGAAGGCGGCGGCGGAGCGTGGCTGGCTGAACGAGCGCGCCGTGGTCATGGAAAGTCTGCTGGCGATGAAGCGCGCCGGCGCGGACGCCATCCTGACGTATTTCGCCCGGGAAGCGGCGGCCTGGCTGAAGTCTTAGCGCGGGTGAAGTGGAGTAGTGTCCGGGGATAACGCAGCGCGCCATTCCTGCTCCAGGTTGTGGTTTCAGATTCTTGTATCTTTCCTCTTTACTCTTTAACCTCAGTTCATGTCATCGCTGTTTGATTTCGACGCCCCCCCGGACCGCTACGCGGTGATGGGCAATCCGGTTTCGCACAGCCTGTCGCCCGTCATACACGCTGAGTTCGCGCGTCAGACCGGTCAGCGTCTGGTGTACGAGGCGATCCAGGTCGACGAGGGCGGATTCGAGCAGGCGGCCGGGAATTTCGGCGCCGCCGGCGGCAAGGGGCTTAATGTCACCGTGCCCTTCAAACGCGTCGCCTGGGACTGGGCCGACCGGCGCAGCGCGCGTGCCGAGCGCGCCGGCGCGGTTAATACCATTCGCTTCGACAAGGATGCCACCTTTGGCGACAACACCGACGGCGTGGGTCTGGTGCGGGACATCACGGTCAATCTGGGCACCGCCATCGTCGGTCGGCGTGTGCTCATCGCCGGCGCGGGCGGCGCGGTGCGCGGGGTGCTGGGTCCGGTGCTCGAACAGGGTCCGCGCGAACTGGTGATCGCCAACCGCACAGTCGACAAGGCGCTGGAGCTGGCGGAACAATTCTCCGGCGCGGGAGCGCGGGTGAGCGGTTGCTCCTTCGATGCACTGGCCGGCCGCGAATTCGATCTGATCATCAACGGCACAGCGGCCAGTCTGTACGGCGCGGAGCTGCCCTTGCCGCCCTCGGTGCTGGCGCCAGGCGGCCTGTGTTACGACATGATGTACGCGGCGAGACCCACTCCGTTCCTGCGCTGGGCCCAGGCGCACGGCGCGGCGCGCGCCGTGGATGGTCTCGGCATGCTGGTCGAGCAGGCGGCGGAATCCTTTTTTCTCTGGCGCGGTGTGCGGCCGGAGACAGCGCCGGTGATCGTGAAGATGCGCGCGCTGCTGTCCTCCCGGGCGGGCTGAGCGCGGCACGACAGTTTATTCGCGAAATTTCTGTGACCGGCGTCTAAAGTTCTTCCCGTTCCCATCCGACACAGGGGCTGTATCCCCTGCTGTTCATGGAAGCGATCGATGAATTTCGCCAGTATCAGCGGTTTGGGCGCGAGCCGGCACCCGGTGGCGCACTCGCACAGAGACGGATCCGCATCTGCGCGGTCCGGTGCGACGACCGGCGCCGACGGGGCCGCCACGTCGCGTTGCCGCGGGGGGCATGCCAGGACCTCGGCGGCGCTTTCGACCGGGCGCGCGTTTGCCATGGATATGAGCCATGCGCGTAGTCTGCAGCTCGAAATCACGACCGCGGAAGGAGATCGGGTCACGCTCACCTTGTCCGATGCCCGTTCGCTGCGCGTGGCGGCGAGTCAGACATCGGATGGCTCTTCATCGGCGCTTGCCATGGAGGCATCCCTGTCGACACGCGGGAATATTGCCTATAGCGTCGAAGGCGAACTGAGCGCGGAAGAATCCGCCGCCATCGACGGATTGCTCACGCGGGTCGACGAGCTCGCTGGCCGCTTCTTCAGCGGGGATATCGCGGGACTGTTCGAACAGATGAGCGAATCCGGATTCAACATGGAAGGGCTGGCCTCGTTCTCCTTGCAGATGGACATGACCCGGAACGTCCAGGCCACCGCCGCCTACCGCTCGGTGCAGGCGATGGCGGGAGGCGCCGCCAGCGAGAATCTGCCCGGATTCATGAGCGCCCTGGGCGCGGCACGCGAGAGCAGTGCGGCCGGGTACCGGGATCTGTTCGATGGATTGCTGAAGGCGGCCACGGAACTGCTGAGTTCAGCATCGGATGCCCAGGCAGCGGACGCGGGATCAATCGGAAATTCCGCGCTCGCGGTGCTCGAACGTATGCTGTCCACGCTGGATGCGGCGCAACCGGCCGCCACGGAACTCCAGACTGCTGCTGCGTGACCGAGCCGGCGGGATTCAGTCCGCGATAGTCTCCCGCAGATGATGGTTCTTCAGCTCGACGTAATGCCGCGCCGAGAACTCCAGATACTCCAGCTCCTTTTCAGTCAACGGGCGCGCCTGTTTCACCGGGTTGCCCAGGTAAAGATACCCGCTCTCAAGAACCTTGTTCGGCGGTACCAGGCTGCCGGCGCCAATCATGACACGGCGCTGGATGACCGCGCCATCGAGCACGGTCGAACCCATGCCGACCAGGACCAGGTCCTCCACTGTGCAGGCATGCAGGATGACGCCATGGCCGACGGTGACATCGTCGCCGACGATCAGCGCGCGTCCACCGGGATTGAAGCGGTTGTCCTGCGTGACGTGCAAGATGGAGCCGTCCTGTATGTTGGTGCGCGCGCCGATGCGGATTGCCTGGACGTCGCCGCGCGCAACCGCCATCGGCCACAGCGATGCATCGTCGCCGAGGACCACATCACCGAGCGCCAGCGCGGTCGCATCGACGAAGGCGCGCGCGCCCAGGAGCGGGATCTTGCCGGAAAAACCTCGTAATGCCATGGTATGCCTCGGTGCGTTCGGATCCGATGATTCCGTGCGGCGCGATATCGGCCGCGGATGCTTCCGGCCTGCGGCACGGACCGGTGTCCCCATGTTACATTACCGGAACGAGTCGGAGAACGGCGAGCTGAAGGGTACGATGCATGGTTAGGGAAGCACTGACGGACAATCCGCTACTGGCGGCCGAAGGATTGCCGCGTTTCCACGCGATCCGCGCCGCGCATGTCGTGCCCGCCATCGAGCAAATGCTGGCGGACAATCGAACACGTATCAAACAGTTGCTCAAGGACGGCGGAGAGTATGACTGGGACACGTGCGCCCGTCCGCTGGAGGATCTCGCCTGCCGGCTGAACCGGGTGTGGTCGCCCGTCGGTCACCTGAACGCCGTGGTCAACACCCCTGAACTGCGCGAGGCGTACAACGCCTGTCTTCCCCTGCGGAGCGCCTATGCGAGCGAGCTGGGCCAGAACGAGCGACTCTATCGCGCCTACCAGGCCGTCGAGCGGCGCCCTGATTTCAGCAAGCTTGCGCCCGCGCAGAAGAAGATTGTTGAGAATGCGCTGCGCGATTTTCGACTGTCAGGCGTCGCTCTGGGCGAGCGTGACAAGGCGCGCTACCGCGAGGTGGTTCAGGAACTGGCGCTACTGACCGCGCGCTTCGAGCAGAATCTGCTTGATGCCACCCAGGCGTGGAGCCGTCATGTCGAAGACGAACAAATGCTCGCAGGTCTTCCGCCGGGCGCGCGCGCCATGGCGGAACAGTCCGCGCGGCAGCGCGGGATGACGGGCTGGGTCTTCACGCTGGAATATCCCTCTTATCTTGCCGTGATGACCTACGCGGATGATCGTGCGCTGCGGTATGAGATGTACGAGGGCTTCGTTACACGCGCCTCGGACCAGGGGCCTCATGCCGGACGCTGGGACAACGGGCCGGTGATGGAGCGGATCCTCGCGCTGCGACACGAGGAGGCGTGCCTGCTCGGTTTCGCCAACTACGCCGAACGTTCGCTTGCGACCAAGATGGCGCGTGATACGCATCAGGTCGTCGAGTTCCTGCGGGACCTTGCTGCGCGCTCGTTGCCGGGTGCCCGGCATGAACTGGATGATCTGCGCAAGTTCGCCCGCGCGCATCTCGGACTCGAAGTGCTGGAGGCCTGGGATGTGATGTATTGTTCGGAACGGCTGCGCCAGCATACCTATGCGATCTCGCAGGAAGAGATCAAGGCCTATTTCCCGGTTCAGCGCGTGCTCTCCGGCCTGTTCGAAGTGGCGCGGCGGCTGTTTGGTGTGGCCATTGCCGAGCATGCCGGCGTCGAGACCTGGCATCCGGATGTGCGCTTCTATGATATCCGCGACGCACAAGGCGAACTGCGTGGCCAGTTTTATCTCGATCTCTACGCGCGGCCGCACAAGCGCGGTGGCGCGTGGATGGGCGATTGCATATCGCGCCGGCGCACGGACAATGGGGTGGATACACCGGTCTCCTATCTGGTGTGCAACTTCACGCCACCGGTTGACGGGGAGTCGCCCCGGCTCACTCATGATGAAGTGCTGACCCTGTTCCACGAATTCGGGCACGGGCTGCATTTCATGTTGACCCTGGTGGATTATCCCAGCGTCGCCGGTACCGAGGGGGTGGCCTGGGATGCGGTGGAGCTGCCGAGCCAGTTCATGGAGAACTGGTGCTGGCAGCGCGAAGCGCTGGCGCTGATTTCAGGCCACTATCTCACGGGCGAGCCGTTGCCGGAGGCGCTGTTCGCGCGCCTGCTGGCGGCGCGCAATTTCCAGTCGGGCATGAAGATGCTGCGCCAGATCGAATTTGCACTGTTCGATTTCCGCCTTCACCTCGACTACGATCCGGCCAGCGGCGGGCGCATCTATGAGATCCTGCAGCAGGTGCGCGACGAGGTGGCCGTGTTCAGGCCGCCCTCGTTCAATCGCTTCCCGCACAGTTTTTCCCATATCTTCGCCGGTGGTTACGCGGCCGGTTACTACAGCTACAAATGGGCGGAGGTTCTGTCCAGCGACGCCTTCTCACTGTTCGAGGACCGGGGGGTTTTCGATATGGAGACCGGGATACGCTTTCTTACCACGGTGCTGGAACAGGGCGGTTCGCGCGATCCGCTCGAACTTTTCGTGGAGTTCCGCGGACGCGAGCCCCAGATCGATGCGCTCCTGCGCCATCACGGACTCATGGCTTGAGGTTCTGTCCGGATTCGGCTGAGTTTCATCCGGGCCACGGTCCTGATCCTCAAGTCCTGGGATATCAGGCGGCGGAGGCCGGACGCTCGGGGGCTTGCAGAGGTGGCGGCTTGCGCCAGGCCGTGGTGCGGTTGCGGCCCCCGTTTTTGCTCTGGTAGAGCGCCGCGTCGGCCTTGTCCATCAGCTCATGGGTGTTGATGGCGTCGTCGGGGCAGGTGGCGATGCCGATGCTGACGGTAGTCGAGACGCGCGCGCCGCGTTCGTCGAACGAGCAGTTTTCCACCGCCGTGCGGATGCGTTCCGCGACATCGAGCACCTGGCCGGTCGAGGTCTCCGGCAGCAGCAGGACAAACTCGTCGCCGCCGTAACGTGCGAGGGTATCGGCATCGCGCATGCGTTCGCCTATGGTGTTCGCCACCATGATGATCAGGCGGTTGCCGGCCTCATGTCCGTAACGGTCGTTGACTTCCTTCAGGCCGTCGGTGTCGATCATCATCAGTGAAAAGGGATGGCCGTAGCGTCCATAGCGCTTCATCTCCCGCTCATGCAGGGACTTGAATGCACGCATATTGGGCAATCCGGTCAGCTCATCGGTTTCCGAGATCGACACGATGCGGCGTTTCGCGTGATGCATGTCCGCCGACAGCATGGTGGTCAGGTAGGCAACGAGCAGGAAGGGGCCGAAGGTTGACATCAGCTCACTGAAGGTCTGCAGTGAAAACACCTCGGTGCCGTAGGCTGAATAGCCCATGAACAGGTACCAACAGGAAATCAGCGCCACTTCCATGAGGGTGACCAGTTTACCCAGCGTGAGCGCGCAGGCGATGATGACGAGGAGGTAGAGATTGAACAATGGGCTCTCGACCTTGCCGGTATGCCACAACAGCACGCTGATGAATGCGATCATGGCCCAGGTTTCGAGCGCCAGCTTCCAGCGCGTCTCGGAGCGGTAGAAATTGATGTAGCGGAAGGAAACGACGAAGGCTGCGAAGCCGACCATGGTGCCAATGACGTAGCCGCGATCCGTAATGACAGCGGTCGGCACAAAGAGATAGAGCAGTCCGAGGATCAGCAGCAGCCATTCGATCTCGGCGATGCTGCGCGAGAAGCCGCGCAGCTCATCCTGTTCAATGTCCGGCTGGTAGGCGGCGGTGTTCTTTTTCTTCATGTTGCGTCGTCCGTCTTTCCGGTCGTCTGGCGCAAGATTCCGCGGCGCAGCCAGCTTGCGAAGCATAACGGCGCGCGGTGGAATATCTTGAGCGATGCCTGGAGCGCCGTCCGGTGCTGGAACATGTCCAGCCGGATGCGCGCATCAGATGGGCGTGAAGGGATCAGACCTGCTTGTACAGGAGGGCGCCGTCGCGGGTGAACTCCGCGGATTTTTCCGACAGGCCTTTGTCCAGCGCGGCCGTGGTGTCGCCGATGCCCTTTTCGCGGGCGTAGTCGCGGACTTCCTGCGTGATCTTCATGGAGCAGAATTGTGGACCGCACATGGAGCAGAAGTGCGCGACCTTGTGGCCCTCCTTGGGCAGGGTCTCGTCGTGGAAGTCGCGCGCCCGTTCCGGGTCGAGGCCGAGGTTGAACTGGTCTTCCCAGCGAAATTCAAAGCGCGCCTTGGACAGTGCGTTGTCGCGGATCTGCGCACCGGGGTGACCCTTGGCGAGGTCCGCCGCGTGGGCGGCGATCTTGTAGGTGATGATGCCGGCGCGCACGTCCTCGCGGTCGGGCAGGCCAAGGTGTTCCTTCGGCGTCACGTAGCACAGCATGGCGGTGCCGTACCAGCCGATCATGGCCGCGCCGATGGCGGAGGTGATGTGGTCGTAGCCGGGCGCGATGTCGGTGGTGAGCGGCCCCAGGGTATAGAAGGGCGCCTCGCCGCATTCGCGC
>JADLET010000142.1 GCA_020845975.1 Gammaproteobacteria bacterium
ATCAACTACACGCCGTTCGGTCACTCCGACTGGCAGACGATCGTGTCCGACATCAAGAAGTTCGGCACCGCCGGCAAGAAGACCGCCGTCGTGTCGACCATCAACGGCGACGCCAACGTGCCGTTCTACAAGGAACTGGGCAACCAGGGCATCAGCGCGGACGCCATTCCGGTGGTGGCGTTCTCTGTTGGTGAGGAAGAACTCTCCGGTCTGGATACTGCGCCGCTGGTCGGCCACCTGGCCGCGTGGAACTACTTCATGAGTGTCGATGCCCCCGCGAATGACGCCTTCATCAAGCAGTGGCAGACCTTCATCAAGAATCCGAAGCGCGTGACCAACGACCCGATGGAGGCGCACGTGATCGGCTTCAACATGTGGGTGAAGGCGGTGGAGAAGGCCGGCACGACCGATACCGACGCGGTCGAGAAAGCTATCATCGGTATCGAGACGCCAAACATGACCGGCGGTATCTCGAAGATGCTGCCCAACCACCACATCACCAAGCCGGTGCTGATCGGCGAGATCCAGGATGACGGCCAGTTCGAAACCGTCTGGCAGACCGAAGGCCTTGTCGCCGGCGACGCCTGGTCCGACTTCCTGCCCGGCAGCAAGGACATCGAGGCCGACTGGGTCACGCTGAAGTGCGGTAATTACAACACCAAGACCAAGAAGTGCTCCGGCCAGAACTTCTGACCGATGCAGGGCGGGCGCCGGCACTGTGAGTGATCAGTGCCGGCGCTTTCTTTAATAGAAGCCGCAAAACCAAAAACCGGGGACAGACCCCGGTTTAATACGAAGCGGTCTGACTCTGTGTGAACTCGAATACCGGGGACAGACCCCGGTTTTGATACGAAGCGGTCTGACTCAGTGTGAACCGGAAAAACGGGGTCTGTCCCCGGTTTTTCTTTTCCCATAACCCCACAACAAGAGCGCACATCATGCCGCGATTGTTTACCCATACATGGATACAAGGCCTGGGTATGCTGTTCCTGCTCGCCTGCCTCGCGCCGGCCCCGGTCATGGCGCAGGACGCCGTCACGGACCAGGAGTTGCGGGATACCGTAGCCGGCCTCACCAATTCTGATTTCTCCGCCAAGCAGACGGTGATCGAACAACTGATGCGGATGCCGCACAGGCGCAGCGCAGCGATACTGACGGCGATGCTGAACGGCGATCTGCATTACCGCAAGGACGACGAGCACGTTGTCATCGCGCAGGCGGGCGAGGCGGATTACCGCCTGACCGATCCGGTCACGGGCGAGGATCTCGGCAGCACCGAAAAATCCGGAATCAGGAAGATTACAGTGAACAACCAGCTGCGCGGCGTTCTGCGCAACGCGATCGGACAGCTGAACCTGTCGAGCGACGATCCGGCCGACCGCCTGGCAGCAGTGCGCGAGACCATCAAGGATATGTCACCGTCATCGATTGAACTGCTGCGCGCGGCGCTGGCGCGCGAGAAGGACAGCCGGGTGCTCGAGCAGATGCAGAACGCGCTTGCGCTGGTCGACATGGGGAACCCGGACAAGGCCGTACGACTCGGTGCGCTGGAGCGCCTGGGCGGCAGCCTGGAGCCGGAGGTGCGCAACCGGCTGGCGGCCCTGATCGAACAGGACGGCAACGGTGCCTTCATCGAGGCCGATCCCGACATCCGCCAGGCCGCTACAGTCGCGCTGGCGCGCATCGACAACAGGGTGAAGATCTTCGGGCTGATCGAGACGGTATTCTTTGGCATCAGCCTGGGTTCCGTGCTGCTGCTGGCGGCGATCGGGCTGGCCATCACCTTTGGTGTCATGGGCGTCATCAACATGGCGCACGGCGAGCTGATGATGATCGGCGCCTATACCACCTACGTCGTGCAGCTGATGATGCCGGCGCACATCGACCTGTCGCTGTTCGTCGCCGTGCCGCTCGCCTTCATCGTAGCCGGCCTGTTCGGCATCGCCATCGAGCGCGGCGTGATCCGCTTCCTCTACGGCCGTCCGCTCGAGACCCTGCTCGCCACCTTCGGCATCAGCCTGGTGCTGCAGCAGCTGGTGCGCTCGATCTTCTCGCCGCTCAACCGCTCGGTGGCGACGCCGTCCTGGATGAGCGGCTCGCTGGAGATCAACAGCGTGCTGTCGCTGACCTACAACCGCCTGTATATCGTCCTGTTCAGCCTGCTGGTGTTCGCCGCCCTGCTGCTGATCCTGAAAAAGAGCACCCTCGGCCTGCAGGTGCGCGCGGTGGCGCAGAATCGCGCCATGGCGCGCGCGATGGGCGTGCGCTCGGGCTGGGTCGATGCGCTCACCTTCGGCCTCGGCTCCGGCATCGCCGGCGTGGCCGGGGTGGCGCTCAGCCAGCTCACCAACGTCGGCCCCAACCTCGGCCAGGCGTACATCATCGATTCCTTCATGGTGGTGGTGTTCGGCGGTGTCGGCAATCTGTGGGGCACGCTGGTCGGCGCGCTGTCGCTCGGCGTCCTGAACAAGTTCCTCGAGCCGTGGGCGGGCGCGGTGCTGGCCAAGATCGTCGTGCTGGTGGCGATCATCTTGTTCATCCAGAAGCGCCCGCGCGGTCTGTTCCCGCAGAAGGGCCGGGCGGCGGAGGACTGATGAGCATGCTGTCGCACGGCATCGTACGCACTCTGCTCGAAAGCGACCGCGGCGGCCGCATCTTCCTGCTGATCCTGGCCGCCGTCGCGCTCGCCATCCCGGTCGCCAACCTGGTCATCCCCGAGAGTTCTTCGCTGCACCTGTCGGCCTACACCGTCACGCTGCTCGGCAAGTACCTGTGCTACGCCCTGCTGGCAGTGGCGCTCGACCTCATCTGGGGCTATTGCGGCATCCTCAGTCTCGGCCACGGCGCCTTCTTCGCGCTCGGCGGCTATGCCATGGGCATGTATCTGATGCGCCAGATCGGCGATCGCGGCGTATACGGCCATCCGGAACTGCCGGACTTCATGGTATTCCTCAACTGGCAGGAGCTGCCCTGGTACTGGTACGGCTTCGACCAGTTCTGGTTCGCGCTGCTGATGATTGCGCTGGCGCCGGGTCTGCTTGCCTTCGTTTTTGGCTGGTTCGCCTTCCGTTCGCGCGTCACCGGAGTCTATCTCTCCATCATCACCCAGGCGCTGACCTTCGCGCTGATGCTGGCCTTTTTCCGTAACGACATGGGCTTCGGCGGCAATAACGGCCTGACGGATTTCAAGGACATCCTCGGTTTCAACCTGCAATCGGATACGACCCGCGTCGCGCTGTTCCTGCTCTCGGCGCTGGCGCTCGCGCTCGGATATCTGGTATCCCGCTATATAGTCAACTCCAAGCTCGGCCGGGTAGTGGTGGCGGTGCGCGACGCCGAAAGCCGCGCGCGCTTCATCGGCTACCGCGTGGAGCATTACAAGCTGTGGGTATTCGTGTTCTCGGCGGTGCTGGCCGGCATCGCCGGGGCGCTCTACGTGCCGCAGGTCGGCATCATCAATCCGAGCGAATTTTCACCGCTCAACTCCATCGAGCTGGTGGTGTGTGTGGCGGTCGGCGGCCGCGGCACTCTCTACGGCGCGGTGCTCGGCGCCGTGCTGGTCAACTACGCCAAGACCTGGTTCACCACCGAATTTCCGGAAGTGTGGCTGTTCGCGCTCGGCGGCCTGTTCGTGTTGGTGACCATCCTGATGCCGCAAGGCATCGTCGGGCTGTTCGCCAGGCTGCGCGGCAGGGCGGCGGCACGCAAATCAGCGGAGAGCGGGGCGGGGGAGGCGACGTGAGCGACGGTCAGGACCCGATGAATGCCGAGGGCATGGCGCACACCCCTCCGGAGGGCGGGGTGGATACCAGCCACGGCCCGATCCTGTACCTGGAGAACGTCTCGGTCAGCTTCGATGGCTTCAAGGCGCTCAACGAACTCACGCTGTACGTCGACGACGGCGAGCTGCGCTGCATCATCGGCCCGAACGGTGCCGGCAAGACGACCATGATGGACGTCATCACCGGCAAGACGCGGCCGGATGCCGGTACTGTGTTCTTCGGCCAGACGCTCGATCTCGCCCGCCTGTCGGAGCATGAGATTGCGAGCGCCGGCATCTGGCGCAAGTTCCAGAAGCCGACCATCTTTCTCGCCCACACCGTGTTCGAGAACCTCGAGCTGGCGATGCAGGCCGACAAGGGGGTGTGGGCCTCGCTGCGGGCATGTCTCTCCGCCGAGCAGCGCGACCGCATCGATGAGGTACTGGCCCTGATCGGTTTGATCGGTCAGCGCGGCCTGCGCGCGCAGTCGCTGTCGCACGGCCAGAAACAATGGCTGGAGATCGGCATGCTGCTGATGCAGAACCCGCGCCTGCTGCTGGTCGATGAGCCGGTGGCGGGCATGACCCACCAGGAGATGGACCGCACCGCCGAGCTGCTCACTTCCTTGGCTGGCCGCCACTCGGTGGTGGTGGTGGAACACGACATGGACTTCGTCCGCTCCATCGCGCGCAAGGTCACCGTGCTGCACGAAGGCAGCGTGCTCGCCGAGGGCAGTATGGACCAGGTGCAGAGCGACCCGCGTGTCATCGAAGTGTATCTGGGGGCCTGACATGCTGGAGATCCGCGCGCTCAACCAGTTCTATGGCGAGAGCCACACCCTGTGGGATATCGATCTTACCCTGCCGCGCGGCGGCTGCCTGTGCCTGATGGGACGCAACGGCGTTGGCAAGACGACCTTATTGCGATCGATCATGGGCCTGCAGCCCATCGCCTCCGGCACGATCCGCTTCGACGGCCAGGACGTGCACGCGCGCAGCGCGGAGGCACGCGCGCCGCTCGGCATCGGCTATGTACCACAGGGACGCGAGATCTTCCCGCTACTGACGGTGGAAGAGAACCTGCGCATCGGCCTACCCGCGCGGCGTGATCGCAAGCGTGACATCCCGGAACGCATCTTCGAGCTGTTTCCCGTGTTGAAGCAGATGCTGCGCCGGCGCGGCGGCGACCTTTCCGGAGGACAGCAGCAACAGCTCGCCATCGGCCGCGCCCTGGTGCTGGAGCCCAGCCTGCTGATTCTGGACGAACCGACCGAAGGCATCCAGCCCAACATCGTGCAGGAGATCGGCGACATCATCCGCCGCCTCAATGCCGAGCAGAATCTCACCATCCTGCTGGTCGAGCAGAAGCTACCGTTCGCGCGCCGCGTGGCGAAGGAGTTCTGCCTGATGGACCGCGGGCGGGTGGTAGCGACGGGGGATATCGGACAACTCAGCGAGGGATTGATCGATCAGTATCTGAAGGTCTGATTGGAGGTCAGGTGTAATCTTCGACTTCTAGTGACCGATATCCTAATCCTGATGAGTATGTCGGGTATTGTCTGTCCGCCATGTTTAACGCGAAGCTAAGCCGACTCATAGGATTGGTACAGAGTGCCGTCCTCGCGAGTCGGCTTGAGCATGAATAACGATAATTGGCTATTTGCATTTCACAATGGCAATTCGCTCCGTCCTCTGCCCACCAGCGGCGAAATCTTTGGTTACCGTAACAGATGCTCCGCCTTCATTAGTGCGTTGCTCGACAAGTACAAACCCACTAGAACAAATATAATCGGCTCTTGCAAAGCAATTGCTCCAACTGTTTGCCCAGCCAGGGCATTCTACGTGCCACACATTAGTACCGTCTGGTAGCGTAACTTCATAAGCAGATGTAGTCATCCCGTTTACCGACGCATCACCAGGCTTAACTGGATTGCTACATGCGTAGAGTGTGATGGTCGCGATTGCCACCAAAATTGATTTCATATTATTCAAGCTACCTCTCCTCTAAATGTCCAACGCTGTCATTGAGGGGGCGTGCGCGCTGAACGCGCGAACCCGAAGGGCTTGTTGGCCTCATTCGTCATCTGGCTCCAGAAAGTGACCCTAACAGAGACTGAAACGATTCGTGAAACCAGAGCAGGCCGAGCTGAGCATCTCGCAAAGCATCTCCCGATATTCCGAACCCTGCGGGAAACTTCGGGTGCGTTATCGCGTTTCTGACTTTGATAGCTCTCAGGAAGCTCTGATAGCGCGGATCTGTCTTGTTCGGTTGATAGGTAGAACCGAGCGTGGCCGCGAAATGATTGAATCCCAGCTGAAAGTTGTCCTTGAAGGTATTGAACTTGTACGTTTCAGAAAGTCGTGCGAGCTCTGTTTCGGACAATTCCAGCTCATTCCGATCATGGGCCCAGAGGACTACTTGACGCAAAAGATAGGTAACGCCCTCCACGTGCGCGAACATCGCGCGAATGAACGCGCGCCCATAGAGCTGGAGGTCGTCGTACGCGACCATATCTCTTTTATCCTTGAGGACCGCGGCCACTTTTGGACGGATGAGTTCATAGAGACGTCGCGTGTCCCTATCGAACATCTGTTCCATCGTGAGAAGGTAGTTAAGGCTCCCTGCCAGAGAGCGTTTTGCCTCAGCAAGAATCTCATCGTTGATCTGTTCGTCCAGCGCGTACATGTCATCTCACCATGAGGCCCAACAAGAATTCGACGTTAAAAATGATGTATAAGCCGGATAGCACGACATATAAAATCATCTCTCCATGCGAGTCATTATTGCCGCGCCACGCGAGCTATGGGGCAAGGTCTATCTCTTTATCGCGATTCTATACTAGAATCGATCAATGTAATGTGGCAGCCAGGGATTGGATCATGCCGCCGAAGATCAGGGATCTCATAGCCGAGCTTGAAAAGGCCGGTTTTGTATATCGTTCCGGGAAGGGAAGTCATCGAAACTTTGTCCATCCGGACGTCATATATCCGGTGACGATTTCCGGCAAACCTGGGGACGACGCGAGGCATTATCAGGTGCGGGCAGTCAGATTGGCCCTGAAGGAGTTGATGAAATGAGAGATTCCGCCAGATACGTCCAAATTGTCGAGTGGTCCGAAGAGGATCAGTGTTATGTAGGCAGCGCCCCCGGTTTGATATTTGGGGGCTGCCATGGTGAGGATGAAAAGGCAGTTTTCGCCGAGTTGTGCGAGATCGTGGACGAGGCGATCGATCTGTACCGGCGCGAGGGCAGACCGTTGCCGCCGGCAACCGCCGGACGGGATCTGGCCAATAGTTTGCGAGGCGTGGCGTGAAGTTTGTATTGGGGGCGAAGCTGAAATTTGTCCCCGCTACCGGTTGCTGTACGGGCGCGGGGACGGATTGAGAAATCCGTCCCCTTAAGCCAGCTATTTATCCCGCAGTAATTCGTTGATCCCCACCTTTGACCGTGTCTTCTCGTCCACCTGTTTGATGATGACGGCGCAGTACAGGCTGTGGCTGCCGTCCTTGGCGGGGAGGTTGCCGGAGACGACGACGGCGCCGGGCGGGATGCGGCCGTAGGTGATCTCGCCGGTCAGGCGGTTGTAGATCTTGGTGCTCTGGCCGATGTAGACGCCCATCGAGATCACCGCGCCCTCACCGACGATGACGCCCTCGACGACCTCGGAGCGCGCGCCGATGAAGCAGTTGTCCTCGATGATGGTCGGGCCGGCCTGCACGGGTTCGAGCACGCCGCCGATGCCGACGCCGCCGGACAGGTGCACGTTCTTGCCGATTTGCGCACAGGAGCCGACGGTGGCCCAGGTGTCGACCATCGTGCCGCTGTCGACATAGGCGCCGATGTTGACGTAGGAGGGCATCAGCACCACGCCGGAGGCGATGTAGGCGCCCTTGCGCGCGCTCGCCGGCGGCACCACGCGCACGCCGGCATCGCGGAACTCACGCGGATTGTAGGCGGCGTACTTGGGCTGCACCTTGTCGTAGTAGTTGGTGAAGCCGCCCTTCATGAAGCTGTTGTCCTCGATGCGGAACGAGAGCAGCACGGCCTTCTTCAGCCACTGGTTGACAACCCATTCACCATTCTTCTTCTCGGCGACGCGCAGCTTGCCCTGGTCGAGCAGGTCGATCACCGTGTTGACGGCCTCCTTGACGTGGGTATCCACGGTGCGCGGGGTGATGTCGGCGCGGCGCTCGAAGGCTTCGTCGATGATGCGTTGCAGGTCGTTCATGGGGTGGCTCCGATGTAGGTTTCTGGTTCAGTGATTCAATGGTGATGGGTAATGCGTAATGGGTGATGAGTGATGGGTGATTGAAACATTGAAGCCCGGTTCGGGATTTGTTGCACTTAATCACCCATTACCCATTACCCATCACGCCTTTATATCTGGTTTCATCCGCGCGGCTACATGTGCTCGATATAGCCGCGGATCCGCCATGCGGCCTCGATGCAGTCCTCCAGCGGTGGCACCAGGGCGAGGCGCACGCGGCCGCGGCCCGGGTCGATGCCGTGGGCGGGGCGTGACAGGTAACTGCCCGGCAGCACGGTGACATTTTCCGCCGCGAACAGGCCGCGCGCAAATTCCGCATCATCGCCCGGCGTTTCGGGCCACAGGTAGAAGCTGGCAGGCGGACGCTGTGCCTTGAGCACCGGCGCGAGGACCTCCAGCACGGCATCGAACTTCGCGCGGTACAGCGCGCGATTCCGGATCACATGTTCCTCGTCGCCCCAGGCCTTGAGGCTCGCGGCCTGGGTGTGCGGCGGCATCGCGCTGCCCTGGTAGGTCCGGTAGCGATGAAAGGCCTCGATGATCGCGGCATCGCCGGCAACAAAGCCTGAGCGCAGGCCCGGCACGTTCGAGCGCTTCGACAGGCTCTGGAAGATGATGCAGCGTTTGTATTCGGTGTTTCCCAGCGCGGCGGCGGCCGCGAGCAGGCCGGGCGGCGGATCGAGCTCGTCGTCGTACAGCTCCGAGTAGCATTCATCGGCGGCGATGATGAAATCGTAGCGTTCCGCCAGCTCCAGTACTTCGCGCATCCCGTCCAGGCCGATCACCGCGCCGGTGGGGTTGCCAGGCGAGCACAGATAGAGCAACTGGCAGCGTTGCCAGGCCTCGACCGGGACCGAGGTGAAATCGGGTAGCCAGTGCGTTTCGGTGGTGGTGTTGATGTACCACGGCTCTGCACCGGCGAGCAGGGCGGCGCCTTCAGAAATCTGGTAGACCGGATTGGGCATCATGACCAGCGGCGCGCGTGCGCGGTCGACCACTGTCTGCGCGATGGCGAACAGCGCCTCGCGCGTGCCGTTCACCGGCAGGATATGGCGTTCCGGATCCAGGCTCGCGGCGGGCAGGCCGTAGCGCCGCTGCAGCCAGCGCGCGATAGATGCGCGCAGCTCCGCCGTGCCGCGCGTCAGCGGATACTGCTCCAGGCCGTGCAGATGGGTGATGAGTTCCTCGGCAATGAAGCCGGGCGGCGGGTGTTTGGGTTCGCCCATGGCCAGGCTGAGCGCGGATTTGTCAGCCGCCGGACGGACCCCGTGCTTGAGGCGGGCCAGACGTTCAAACGGATACGGCTGTAATCGGGCGAGGTCAGGATTCATGTGGATAATTAATAAAGTCTTGTAACTTGTTTTTCTTAAATATGTTTTTAAATATGGATTCACTCTGCTTCAGACATGCAGGTAAAACAGGCCTGATTCCGCGCCGTGCGGTATCATTGCCCGGCCCGGTCACCGACGGCCGGGGCCAGCGGGAGCGGGCATCAATATAATGAGTCCCGACCCGATTCGAAGTCGCACAGTATAAGACAAGCGTCCATGCCATCCAAACCCGCCGCCGCCCTGCTGCCGCTAGTCGCCCTGTTGTTCGGCGCCGCCTTCTGGGGGGTGTCGTGGTTTCCGCTGCGCGTCCTGGAGGCGCGCGGACTGGTCGGTTTATGGTCCACCCTGATCATTTATGGCACGGCGCTCGTCATCGGTCTCGCCGTTCTGGCGCTGAGGCGCGAACGCCCGCGGTGGAGCCTCTGGATTCCGTGGCTGTTGATCTCCAGCGGCTGGTGCAACGTGGCCTTCATCCTTGCCGTGATCGAGGGCAATGTGGTGCGCGTGCTGCTGCTGTTCTATCTGTCGCCGCTGTGGACCGTGGCGCTGGGCTGGCTGCTCCTGAAGGAAACGCCATCGCCGGTGGCGCGGCTCACCCTGGCGGTGGCGATGATCGGCGCCGTGGTCATGCTGTGGGACGAATCGACTGGCGCGCCCTGGCCGCGTACCGGCGCCGACTGGATGGCCATCACCTCCGGCATGGCCTTCGCGCTCAACAATGTCATCGTGCGCCGCCTGCAGGATGTTCCGGTCTGGAGCAAGACCACGCTGGCCTGGGCGGGCGTAGTCCTGCTTGCCGCGGCGTGGATAGCGCTGGATGGGACCGCGCTTCCCCAGACAGGCAGCGGCGTCATCGGCGCTGCGATCGCGCTCGGTGCGTTTGGCATGGCGGCGATGACGCTCGCCGTGGTCTACGGTATGACGCACATGCCGGCCCATCGCGCGGCGGTGGTGCTGCTGTTCGAGCTGGTGGTCGGCGCGGCCTCGGCGCAATGGCTGACCGACGAGATCGTCAAGCCCCAGGAATGGGCGGGAGGCGCTCTGATCCTGCTCGCCGGCTGGTTCGCCGCGCGCGCCCAGATGCGGAGCGCTCATTGATTATTCCCAGCAGAGACATGGGAGTGTGGAAGGAATCGCGAATCTTCCTGAATAGAGTGTCACGGAGAGAGGCGGGATATTCCGGTTTGACCGGTCGAGCAGGACGCGCACCCGCCGCAGTGCACTGCGGCCGCAAACCCCTCCAGTCTGTCATCCCCGCGCAGGCGGGGATCCAGGGGTCCATCTGGTTGTGAGGATTAATCCTGCTTCCCCGCCTTACGTGCCAGTGCGCGCTGATCGATCTGCGGCTGTTAGGTTTCACGCTATCCAGCCCGGGCTGTAGCCCCGGCCCGTGGTCTTGAGCGGGGACAGATTTGCAATCTGTCCCCGGCCTTGCGATTGAGGAATCGTGACCATTCTGGTAACGTGTCAGCATTCTTGAACGGAGCGGAATTAACAGGCCTGCATGACCAAATTTATCTTTGTTACCGGCGGCGTGGTGTCATCCCTTGGCAAGGGAATCGCGTCGGCCTCCCTCGGCACCATCCTCGAAGCACGCGGTCTCAAGGTCACCCTGATCAAGCTTGATCCCTACATCAATGTCGACCCGGGGACCATGAGTCCGTTTCAGCACGGCGAGGTGTTCGTCACCGATGACGGCGCCGAGACCGATCTGGATCTTGGCCACTACGAGCGATTCGTCCATGCCCGCATGTCGAAGCGCAACAACTACACCACCGGGCGCATCTACGCCAGCGTGATCGCCAAGGAGCGCCGCGGCGACTATCTCGGCGCCACGGTGCAGGTGATCCCGCACATCACCGACGAGATCAAGCGCTGCATCCGGGAAGGCGCCGGCGACGCCGACGTGGCGCTGGTCGAGATCGGCGGCACGGTCGGCGACATCGAATCGCTGCCGTTCCTGGAGGCCATCCGCCAGCTCGGCATCGAATTCGGCCACGACAACACCCTCTACATGCATCTGACGCTGGTGCCTTATATCCCGGCAGCTGGCGAGATCAAGACCAAGCCGACCCAACACTCGGTCAAGGAGCTGCTGTCGATCGGCATCCAGCCCGACATTCTGATGTGCCGCGCCGACCGTCCGCTGCCGCGCGACGAGCGGCGCACGATCGCGCTGTTCACCAACGTGCGGGAGCGCGCCGTCATCTCGGCCATCGACGTGGACTGCATCTACAAGATCCCGCTGCTGCTGCACGAGCAGGGGCTGGACGATCTGGTGGCGGAGAAGTTCCACCTCGACGTACCCAAGGCCGATCTGTCGTCCTGGCAACGCATCGTCGATGCGCTGGAACACCCGACCGGCGAGGTGACCATCGCCCTGGTCGGCAAGTACACCGACCTGACCGACGCCTACAAATCGCTGTCCGAGGCGCTCATCCACGCCGGCATCCACACCCGCACGCGCGTGCGCATCCGCTACATCGACGCCGAGGAGATCCAGCGCAGCGGCACCGGGGTGCTGCGCGGCATGGACGCGATCCTGGTCGCCGGCGGTTTCGGCGAACGCGGTATCGAGGGCAAGATCCAGGCCGCCGGCTACGCGCGCGAGCAGAAGGTGCCCTATCTCGGCATCTGCCTCGGCATGCAGGTGGCCGTCATCGAATATGCGCGCCACAAGGCCGGGCTGGCCGGCGCGCACAGCACCGAATTCAATCCCGCCACGCCGTACCCGGTCATCGCCCTGGTGACGGAATGGACCACGGCGGCGGGGCAGGTCGAGCGCCGCTCGCAGGACTCCGACCTCGGCGGCTCGATGCGCCTCGGCGCCCAGCAGTGCCGCCTGGAGCCGGGGACCCAGGCACGCGAGCTGTACGGGCAGGAAGTGATCTCGGAACGCCATCGCCACCGCTACGAGGTCAACGACCGCTTCATCGGCGCGCTGCAGCAGGCCGGCCTGGTCGTATCGGGCCGTTCGCTCGACGGCCAGTTGGTGGAGATGATCGAGCTGCGCGACCATCCCTGGTTCGTCGCCAGCCAGTTCCACCCAGAGTTCACCTCGAATCCGCGCGACGGCCACCCCCTGTTCAGCGGATTCGTGCGCCAGGCGCGCCTCCTATCCGAGCAGGGCGCCGAGCGCGCGCTGGCGGAGGCCTGATCCCATGAAACTGTGCGGATTCGAGGCCGGGATCGACCGGCCGATCTTTCTCATCGCCGGCCCCTGCGTGATCGAGAGCCGGGAGCTCGCGCTAGAGACCGCCCAGGCGCTGAAGGAACTCACCGCCCGCGTTGGCGTCCCGTTCATCTACAAATCCTCCTTCGACAAGGCCAACCGCACCTCGAGCAGGAGCTACCGCGGCCCGGGACTGGAAGAGGGGCTGCGCATCCTGGAAGAGGTGAAGCAGAAGATCGGCGTGCCGGTGCTGACCGACGTGCATGAGGACACGCCGCTGGCGGAGGTCGCCTCCGTGGTCGACGTGCTGCAGACGCCGGCCTTTCTGTGCCGCCAGACCAATTTCATCCACAACGTCGCCAGTCAGGGCCGGCCGGTCAACATCAAGAAGGGCCAGTTCCTCGCCCCGGGGGACATGAAGAACGTGGTGGACAAGGCGCGCGAGACCGGCAATGACCAGATCATGGTGTGCGAGCGCGGCGTCTCCTTCGGCTACAACACCCTGATCTCCGACATGCGCGGGCTGGCCATCATGCGCGAGACCGGCTGCCCGGTGGTGTTCGACGCGACCCACTCCGTGCAGCAGCCGGGCGGCAAGGGCGCCTCGTCGGGCGGCCAGCGCGAATTCGTGCCGGTGCTGGCCCGCGCGGCGGTGGCGGCGGGGGTCAGCGGCCTGTTCATGGAGACCCACCCGGATCCCGAGCGTGCCCTCAGTGACGGCCCCAACGCCTGGCCGCTGGGGCGCATGGAGGAACTCCTGCGGACCCTGTCCGTCCTGGACGCAGTCGTCAAACGCGAAGGCTTCATCGAAGCCGATTTTTGAATTTCCCCCGGAAAAGCGTAAACTATGCGCCGGGCTGCAAAACCGAAAACCGGGGACAGACCCCGGTTTTTCATTTAATAGGGGTCTGTCCCCGGTTTCCGCGGTCAAAAAAATGGGGGCAGATCAAAATAAATCTGTCCCTATTTTTTTGTCCGACGGGGTTTGATTAAGGAATACGATGGCAAAGATAGTCGATGTAATCGGGCGCGAGATCCTGGATTCGCGCGGCAATCCGACGGTCGAGGCGGATGTGATTCTGGACAACGGGGCGCGCGGCACCGCCGCGGTGCCCTCCGGCGCCTCCACCGGGTCGCGCGAGGCGATCGAGCTGCGCGACGACGACGCGCGCCGTTACGGCGGCAAGGGCGTGACCCGTGCGGTCTCGCACATCCACCAGGAGATCCGCGGTGCGCTGATCGGCCGGGACGCGATGGATCAGAAGGCGGTGGACCGCGTCATGATCGAGCTCGACGGCACCCCGAACAAGTCGCGCCTCGGCGCCAACGCCATCCTCGCGGTGTCGCTCGCGAACGCGCGCGCCGCAGCCGAGGCCGCGGACACGCCGCTCTACCGCTATCTGGGCGGCGATGGCCGTTTCACCCTGCCGGTGCCGATGATGAACGTCATCAACGGCGGCGTGCATGCCGACAACAGCCTCGACATGCAGGAATTCATGATCATGCCGGTGGGCGCGCCGAGCTTCCGCGAGGCCCTGCGCATCGGCGCCGAGGTATTCCATACCCTGAAGAAGGTCCTGCACCAACGCGGCCTCAACACCGCGGTGGGCGACGAGGGCGGTTTCGCGCCGAGCCTGGCTTCGAATGAGCAAGCGATCGAGGTGATCCTCGAGGCCATCGAGCGCGCCGGCTACAAGGCGGGCGATGAGGTCTTCATCGCGTTGGATCCGGCCAGCTCCGAGTTCTACAAAGACGGCGCCTATCACCTCGAGTCGGAAGGACGCAAGCTCGCCCCGACGCAGTTCGCCGAATATCTGCAGGACTGGGCCACGCGCTATCCGATCGTCTCGATCGAGGACGGCATGGCGGAGAACGACTGGGACGGCTGGGACCTGCTCACCCGCAAGATCGGCGACCGCGTCCAGCTCGTGGGCGACGACCTCTTCGTCACCAACACGCACATCCTCAAGGAAGGCATCGAGCGCGGCATCGGCAATGCGATCCTGATCAAGGTCAATCAGATCGGCACCCTGAGCGAGTCCCTGGCCGCGATCCGCATGGCCAAGGACGCCGGCTACGGCGTGGTGATCTCGCATCGCTCCGGCGAGACCGAGGACACCTTCATCGCGGACCTGGCGGTCGCGACCAGCGCCGGACAGATCAAGACCGGTTCGCTGTCGCGCTCCGACCGCGTAGCGAAGTATAACCGGCTACTGCGCATCGAAGAGGCGCTCGCCGGCAACGGAAGCTACGCCGGCCGCGGCGCCCTGCGGACCTTCCGCCAGGGATGAGACGCCGCCCTTGGCGACCGGAGCCCTGATCAGGAGACGCGGCGGCGCGACGCCACGGTCGGCGCGCAAGGGCAAGGGTCACCGGGTTCCGTTCTATCTGCGCTTGTTCGCGGGCGACCACAGCCGGCTCGTCTTCCGCGCCGCCGTCGTGGTCCTGCTCTTTCTCCTGATCGCCCTGCAGATTCGTCTGTGGTCGCACGAGAGCGGCATGGCCGGTATCTGGCGGCTCAATTACGAGATCGCGCACCAGAAGCAGGAAAACGAGGCGCTGCGCGAACGCAACGAGGGCCTGGAGGCCGAGGTCGCCGATCTCAAACAGGGAGCGGCGGCGGTGGAAGAGCGCGCGCGCGCCGAACTCGGCATGATTCGCAAAGGCGAGACCTTCTTCCAGGCGGTCGAACCCTGAAACCTGCGTGAGGACCGCGGCGTGACGAAGGCGGACGCACCCGGGAAACGAGAGACCGCCTATTGGGCGGTCATCCCCGCCGCGGGCTCCGGTAACCGCATGGGCGCCGCGATCCCCAAGCAATACCTCCAACTGGCGGGCAAGACCGTCCTCGAATGGTCTCTCGCGCTGTTCGATGCGCATCCGCTGATCTCCGGCGTCGTCGTCGCGCTGCCCGGGCGCGACGAACACTGGGCGCGCCTCGCCCCGGTGCTGGAGCGTCCTCCGGTCACGGTCGCCGGCGGCGCCGCCCGCCACCTCTCCGTGCTGAATGCGCTGCGGCGCCTGGGCGAGACGGCGCGGCCGGACGACTGGGTACTGGTGCACGACGCCGCGCGGCCCTGTCTGAGCCGCACGGACCTCGATCGCCTCATCGCCATGCTGCAGGATCACCCGGCCGGCGGCCTGCTCGGCGTGCCGGTGGCAGACACCCTCAAGCGCGTCGACGCGCGCGGCGACGTGACGGAGACGCTGGCGCGCGACGGCGTGTGGCGCGCGCTGACCCCGCAGATGTTCCGCCTCGGCCTCTTGACGCAGGCGCTGGAGACGGCCGTCGCCGCCGGGGTGTCGGTGACCGACGAGGCGGGCGCGATGGAGCGCGCCGGGCACGCCGTGCGCATGGTCGAGGGCCGCGCCGACAACATCAAGATCACCACGGCGGGGGACCTCGCACTGGCCGAGGTCTTCCTGCGTGAACGACGGGAACAGGAGGAAGAACCATGATCCGTATCGGCTGCGGTTACGACGCCCACCGCTTCGCGCCGGACCGGCCGCTGGTCGTCGGCGGGGTCGAGATCCCCTACGAACTCGGCCTGCTCGCCCATTCCGACGGCGACGTGCTGATCCACGCCCTGTGCGACGCCCTGCTGGGCGCGGCCGGACTCGGCGACATCGGCCGCCACTTCCCCGACAGCTCGGCCGAATACGCCGGCATCGACAGCCGCGTCCTGCTGCGGCGCGTGCTGGAGGAACTGCGCAAGCGCGCCTGCGGCGTCGTCAACGTCGACGCCACCCTCATCGCGCAGAAGCCCAAATTCGCCCCCTACATCGACTCCATGACCGCCATCCTCGCCGCCGACCTCGGCATCCCCATCGACCGCGTCAACGTCAAGGCCACTACCACCGAAGGCATGGGCTTCACCGGCCGCGCCGAAGGCATCGCCGCCTACGCGGTGGTGCTGATACACCAGGACTAAGGAAAAAACACTACCCGCGTATACAACGTAGGTTGGGCTGAACGAAGTGAAACCCAACAGCGATGGGCGCAAGACCTCCGGGCGAAGAACGGGAACACGAGGAAAGCCATCGAAAGGGGACAGATTTAAAAATCTGTCCCCGGTTGGTTCGGGGGAGGGGACGGATTTCACAATCCGTCCCCGGGCTATGTCCCCCCACCTTGCCACCCCGGATTCCGCTGCGCTTCATCCAGGCTACAGGATGATGGGTGACACGGGCAGAGGCAAACCTGCCCCGTAGG
>JADLET010000143.1 GCA_020845975.1 Gammaproteobacteria bacterium
GGCCAATGACACGCACCTCGCCGACGACCGCCGCATGCTCATCATCACCGGGCCGAACATGGGCGGTAAATCCACCTACATGCGCCAGACCGCGCTCATCGTCATCCTCGCCTCCATTGGCAGTTTCGTCCCCGCGGCGCGCGCGGTGATCGGCCCGGTCGATCGCGTCTTCACACGCATCGGCGCGGCGGACGAACTCGCGAGCGGACGCTCGACCTTCATGGTGGAGATGACCGAGACGGCGAACATCCTGCACAACGCCACTGCCGACAGCCTGGTGCTGATGGACGAGATCGGACGCGGCACCAGCACCTTCGACGGACTCTCGCTGGCCTGGGCCTGCGCCGAGCATCTCGCGCGTGAGGTGCGCGCCTACACCCTGTTCGCGACCCACTACTTCGAGCTCACCGCGCTGCCCGAGACCGTCCCCGGGGTGGAGAATGTGCATCTGGACGCCGCCGAGCATGGCGACTCGATCGTCTTCCTGCACGCGGTGAAGGATGGTCCCGCCAACCAGAGCTACGGCCTGCAGGTCGCGGCGCTGGCCGGCATCCCGCGCCGCGTCATCGAGGAGGCGCGCCGGCGGCTGCGCCTGCTCGAGGACGGCGCCAGCGCGCGCGAACACCAGGCGGACCCGCGTCCGCAGCTCTCCCTGTTTCCCGCCCCCGAGCACCCGGCCGTCACCGCCCTGCGCGGCGCCGAGCCGGATGAGCTGAGTCCGCGTCAGGCGCTCGAACTGCTCTACCGCCTGAGGCGCCTGGCGGAGCAGGAATAGTCCCGCGAAAACCGACGCGTCCGCGCGGATCTGGTGCCGCCGACGCCGCGCCCGGACACTGGCGCGGCACCGGCATAGCGATTACCATAGGCGAATAATAAAAACGACGGCGACACCGCACGGAATACGAGGAGAATGACGCATGACTTTTGTGGTAACCGAGGAATGTATCAAGTGCAAGTACACCGACTGCGTCGAGGTCTGCCCGGTGGATTGCTTTCACGAGGGCCCCAACTTTCTGGTGATCGACCCGGATGAATGCATCGATTGCACCCTGTGCGAACCGGAGTGCCCGATCGAGGCCATTCATTCCGACGACGACGTTCCCGAACACCAGCAGCATTTCATCCAGATTAATGCAGAGCTGGCCAGGATATGGCCGGTGATCAGCGAGAAGAAGGATGCGCTGCCCGATGCCGACGAATGGGCGAAGGTCACCGACAAGACCCAGTACCTGGAACGCTGAGCGCGGGCAAACCGCCCGTCGCGATGCCTTGAACGCAGCCCCGCCGGCACCGACCGTTCCACCCTGTCCTTCGATCATCGTGGTCCCCTATTCCGGGGATCCGCTCGCCGAGCTCGCGGCGCGCCTGATCGCGCATCACGAAGCCGATCTTCCCGATCTCGCCCAGGCGATCGTGCTGACGCCCGACCTGCATGCCGCCGCCCGGCTGCGCCGTCTGCTGCTCGAACACGCGCGGCGGCCGGCGCTGCTCGGCCCGCGCATCACTACACTGCCGCAGTGGATCGAACGCACCGTGACCGACCGCAGTCCCGTGTTGCGCAGCGAACTCCGCCGCGAGCTGATCCTCGTCGATGTACTGCGGCAGCACCGGCGGCTGCTCGGAGCGGGCAGCGCATGGGCCATGGCGGAGAGCCTGCTGATCCTGTTTGATGAATTGACCCGCCGCCAGATCCGTCTTCCCGAGGGCGCGGAACTCGAGGCCGTGCTGCGGCGCGGCTACGGCATGGACGCGGGACAGGGTATCGCCGCGTTGTCGCGCGAGGCCGCGCTTGTCGACACCTTGTGGCGCGCCTGGCATGTCCAGCATGCCGAGGAAGGTATTGAGGATCCGCACGCCGCCTACCTCGACAAGCTGGCGCGATACGCGGCCCCGCCCGGACAGCATTTCTATCTCGCCGGTTTTACTGAATTCATCCCGGCCGAACGCGCGTGGTTGCAAACACTGCTCGCGCGCGGCCAGGCGACCCTGATCGCGCGCGGCAATGCCGCGGACCGCCCCGGCGCCGACGACTATCATCCCGACGCGGTCTCGCGCGAGCTGCTTGCCGGACTCGATCCGGCGCCGCCGCAGTCACCCGTCGCGTCGCCGGATTTCATCGATGCCGTGTTCGCGGCCTTGCCGGCCGATGAACAGCTCGCGGAGCGCGCCGCGAGTTTTCGCCGCGCGCTCCCGGTCAGTCCGGTCCGGGAGCGCTTCCATCTGTTCACGGCCGACAGTGCCGAGGACGAGGCGCGGGCAATCGACATCCAGATCCGGCGCTGGCTGCTGGAGGGTCGCGGCGAGATTGGCGTCGTCATCGAGGACCGTCGCCTCGCGCGCCGCGTCCGCGCCCTGCTCGAACGCGCCGGAGTCGGCCTGATCGACCGCGTGGGCTGGGCGCTCTCCACGACCAGTGCCGCCGCCGCACTGGAGCGCCTGCTGGAAACAGTGGAAGAAGAATTTCACTACCAGCCCCTGCTGGACCTGCTCAAATCGCCCTTCCTGTTCCCGCCGGATGAGCGCGAAACCCGGCTCAGGTCCGTCTATCACCTCGAGCAGGACATCGTGCTGCATGAAAACGTCACGCGCGGTCTCGGCCGCTACCGCGATCACATTGACTACCGCTATGCGCGCCTGCGTGATGAACTCGGCTGGTCGGACGAAGAGCGCCTCGCCCTGCACTCCGTCCTCGATCTGCTCGAGGAAGCGACCCGGCCGCTGTGCGCCCTGACACGCGGCCGCCATCCCGCGGACCGGCTGCTCGACGCCCTTGAGCACGCCTTGCGACAGCTCGCCCTGTACCACAATTTCGCGCGCGACGCCGCGGGCGACGCCGTACTGGACAAGCTGCGCGAGATGCGCGCCGCGCTGCACGCGCCGGTGCCCACGCTCGACTGGCTTGAATTCCGCACCTGGCTCGGACGCGCGCTCGAGCGCGCAAATTTCATCCCGCCACGCGCTGACGGGCCGGTGCATCTGCTGACGCTGGCGCAGGTTGGGCTGGTCCGCTTCGACGCCCTCATCATCGCCAACGCGGACGCGCGCCACCTGCCGGGCGGCGACAATCCGAGCCCCTATTTCAATGCCGGCGTCCGGCGGGAACTCGGCATCCCCACGGCGCAATCACGCCTCAACCAGCGCTTTCATCACTTCCGCTGCGCGCTGGAATGCGCGCCTGTGACCCTGTTCACATTGCACCGCGAGGCGGATGCCGACGCGCTGCCGAGTCCGTGGCTGACGCTGCTCGACACGTTTCATTCGCTCGCCTATGGCAACTCCTTCGATGATCTCGGTCTGGCCGCGCTGGCGCGGGATCCGCGCGCGCAGATCGGTGGCGCGGCGCCCGCCCCGTGGGCGCGATCGGCGCCGGCGCCCCGCGTGCAACTGCCAGCTGGGTTGTTGCCACGGGAGTATTCCGCCACACGTTACCAGCGGCTGATCGACTGCCCGTACCAGTTCTTCGCCGCCGATTGTCTGGGCCTGAGCGCACCGGAGGAGGTGCGCGAGGCGCTGGAGAAGGCCGACTACGGTGAACGCATCCATCGCATTCTCGAATGGTTTCACGGCGGCGACGCCAGGCGCGGAATCCAGCCCTTCCAGACGACCGGGGATCCACACGACCGCGCGCGCGCCATCGCCTGCCTCGAGGAGCTGTCGCGCCGCGCCTTCGCCGATGACCTGGAAGACAATGTCGTCCATCGCGCCTGGCTGCAGCGCTGGCTCGAGATTGTGCCGCGCTACGTGGACTGGCAACTCGAATTCGCGCGTGCGCACCGCGTGGAGGCGGTCGAGCTACGAACCGTGCGCGAAGACCTGCATCCCGGCATCACCCTGCGCGGCCGACTCGATCGCATCGACCGTGGCGCGGAAGGGACGACCATCATCGACTACAAGACCGGCGCCGTGCCGGGGCTGGAGGACGTCCTGTCCGGTGAAGCGGTGCAGTTGCCCTTCTACGCCCTGCTGCTGCGCGAACCGCCGCAGCGCGTGCTGTATCTGGGACTGGATCGCGACAAGGTGCGCGCCGAGAGTGTGCTGGAGGGCGAGGACCTGCCCGCGCTCACGCACGCCAACGCCGCGCGCCTGATCGAGCTGATGGAACAGATGCGGGCCGGGGCCAAACTCCCGGCCTGGGGCGACCAGCACACCTGCGAACGCTGCTTTGCCATGCCTCTGTGCCGCAAGCAGTCGTGGGACGATAGCGGCACGTCCCCGGGGGAGGCGCCGGCATGAGCACGAAATTCGACACCGTCGCCGCCGCCTCGGCGCCGCGCGACAACGTGACGGTGATGGCCTCGGCCGGCACCGGCAAGACGTGGCTGCTGATCACCCGCCTGGTCCGCCTGCTGCTCGACGGCGCTGAACCCGGCGCCATCCTCGCCGTCACCTTCACGCGCAAGGCGGCGGGCGAGATGCAGGCGCGCCTGACCGACCGCCTGTCCCGCCTCGCGCGCCTCGATGACGCGGCGCTCGACGCGGAACTGGCCACGCTCGGCGTCACGACGGACGCGGGCGCGCGCCGCGCCGCGCGCGGCCAGTTCGAACGCCTGCTGCGCACCCCGCTCTCCGTGCGCACCACAACCTTCCATGCCTTCTGCCAGGAGATCCTGCGCCGCTTCCCGCTCGACGCCGACGTGCCGCCCGGCTTCGACGTGAGCGAGGACGGCGGCCTGCTCGAACAGGAGGCGCTCGACGCGCTGTATGCCGAGGCCACGGCGGCTCCACGCGGCGAAGTCGCCCAGGCGCTGGATGAACTGTCGGGCCGCTGCCGCAGCCCGGCCGGCGTCACCGAGGCGCTGCGCGAATTCCTGCGCCATCGCGGCGACTGGTGGGCCTGGACACAGGACATGAACGATCCGCCCGCCGAGGCCGCCGCGCGCCTGGCGGAGCAACTGGGGATCGTGCCCGGCGAATCTCCGCAGGAGGAGTTCCTCACGCCCCGCACAGTGACCGCGCTGGATGAATTCCGTGGCCTGCTGCAACGACACGAAACCGCGGCCAATGCCCGTCATGCCGAACAGCTGCTCAGCGCGCTCGACGTCGGACGCGCGACCGGGGAGCGTATCGACGCCGCCATTGACGTCTTTCTCACCGCCAATGGCGAACCGCGCAAGCGCAAAGCGAGCGCGGCGCAGGAGAAATCCCTGGGTGCTGCCGGCCAGCAGCGCCTGCTCGATCTTCACGCTGAACTCTCGGATGCCCTGCTGCGATTGCAGGACCGCCAGCGGCGCCTGGCCACTCACGGGCTTTCACGCGCCTGGTATCGCGCCGGCGCGCGGCTCGTCACGATCCATCAGCGCATCAAGCGGGACCGGCGCCTGCTCGATTTCAATGATCTGGAATGGAACGCTTACACCCTGCTCAACCACAGCGACAACGCGCACTGGGTGCAGTACAAGCTGGATCAGCGCATCGACCACCTGCTGGTCGACGAATTCCAGGACACCAACCCGACCCAATGGCGCCTGCTGCTGCCGCTGCTGGAGGAACTGGCCGCCGGGGCCGGGCGCCCGCGCAGCGTGTTCCTGGTCGGCGACGTCAAGCAGTCCATTTACCGCTTTCGTCGCGCCGACCCGACGCTGTTCGAGGCCGCGCATGACTGGCTGAGCACGCGGCTCGCGGGAAAAAGCTACCCGCTCAACGCCTCATGGCGATCCGCGCCCCGCATCATCGAATTCATCAATCGCGTCTTCGAGTCAGGGATGTTGCATGACCGCCTCTCAGGATTCGAGCCGCACGCGAGCCGGCGCGCCGGATTGTGGGGCCACGTCGAACTGCTGCCGCTGGTCCAGCCGCTTGCCGAGACCGCCGCCGACGCGCCCCGGGTCCTGCGCAACCCGCTGCAGCAACCGCGCGCGGAGGAGCTGGACCGGCGCCATTATCGCGAAGGGCGTGCGATCGCGGCGAAGATCGCCGAACTCATCGCCGGGACGGTGGTCGCCGATCGGGGTGGAAAACCGCGCGCGCTGGATTACGGTGACATCATGATCCTGATGCGCAACCGCACCCACATGCATGATTACGAACTCGCGCTGCGCGATGCCGGCATCCCCTATCTCGGCGGCGGGCGCGCCAGCCTGCTCGATAGCCTGGAGATTCGCGACATGGTCGCGCTGCTCGACGTGCTGACCACGCCATACGATAACCTGGCGCTTGCCACGGTGCTGCGCTCGCCCCTGTTCGGCTGCCCTGACGAGGATCTCATCGCGCTGGCGCAGTGCGCGCGCACCGGCACAGCGGGCCGGCAGCGTCCCTGGTTGCATGCGCTGGCGGCGCTGGCGCCGACATTGTCGGCGGATGCGCCGCTGCGGCGCGCCTGGGGGAAGCTGCAGGTCTGGAAGGCGCGCGCCGACCGCATGCCGGTACACGACCTGCTCGACTACATCTATTGCGACGGCGATGTGCCCGCCTGCTACCTCACGGTCTTTCCGCGCCATCTGCATCCGCGCGTGCGCTCCAACCTGATGCGTTTCCTCGAACTCGCGCTTGAGATCGAGAGCGGGCGTTATCCCAGCATCCCGCGTTTCATCGCCAGCCTGCGCGAGCTGCATCGCTATGCCCAAGAGGCGCTCGAGGAACCGCCCGCCGAACAGGGTCTCTCCGGCGTGCGTCTGATGACCATTCATGCCGCCAAGGGGCTGGAGGCCCCGGTGGTGTTCCTGGCGGACGCGGCGCGCGTCAACGCAAGCGCGCGCGCATTCCAGGCCGTGGTCTCATGGCCCTCGGCGGCGGACCGGCCACGGCACTTCCTGCTGGCCGGAAGGAAACAGGAGATCGACGCCGGCACTTCCGCCCTGCTCGCCGGAATCGCGGCCGAAGAATCCCGTGAGGACGCGAACCTGCTCTACGTCGCCCTGACGCGAGCCTGCCAGTATCTCTATCTGAGCGGATGCGCGCCGAAGCGCGGTGAGGAACTCGGCTGGTACGGGCAGATCGCCGCGCGCCTCGCCGAAGATACTGCGCGTATCTCTGCGGATGGATGGATCCTGGCGGATGCCGACATCCCGGTCCGCGCGCCTCAGGCACAGGCCGCGCCGAGGACCGCCACCGCGCCCGATCCACAGCTCACGCAGCGCATGAGCACGACAAGCGGAATAACGGACAGGGAAACAACCGCCACAGCGAGCGAGGAACGCACGCGCGGCAATGTGATTCACCGCATGCTCGAGTTGCTGTCGGGGCACGACACGCAGGCGGCGCATGAAACGGCGGCCCGCGAATTCGACCTGGATCCTGAAGCGCCGGAACTGCGGGAATGGTGGCTTGAGGCGCGCACGGTGATCGAGACCGCGGAACTCCGCGATTGCTTCGATCCGGCGCGTTACCTGCGCGCCTATAACGAGATGCCCGTCACGTTAGAGGAGAACGGGCGACTGGCGCACGGCGTGATCGACCGCCTCGTTATTGGGCCCGACGGCATCACCCTGCTGGATTACAAGACGCGGCGCGACGTCCAGACCGAAGAGCTTGAGCGCGCGGCGCTGCCTCACCGCGAGCAGCTGCGCCTCTATCGCGAGGCGGTGCGCAAGCTGTGGCCGCAACAACCGTTGCGCGTGATGCTGGTGTTCACCGCAGGCGCGCGGATATACGAATGCAATGAAGCGTACTTCGGCGCCTGAATGATGCACAGCAGCTCAGTTGGAGAGCTGCGTCTCCAGATACTGGGCGAGCTGCGTCGGATTGAGGTATCCCGGCACAATGCTGCCGTCGCTGAACACCAGGGTCGGAGTGCCGCTGACGCCAAGCTTGGCACCCAGCGAGAACTCGGCCTCGACCGGGTTGTCGCAGCTGCGCTCGGGCGGCTGACGGCCGGCCTTGGCCTCGGTCATCGCCGTCTTGCGATCCTCGGCGCACCAGACCGAAACCGCCTTGTAATACGATGGGGTATCGATACCGGTACGGGGATATGCCAGGTAGCGGATCTCGATGCCGAGATCGTTGTAGCGCTTGATCTCCTTGTGCATCTGGCGGCAGTAACCGCAGTCGATGTCGGTGAAGACGTACACCGTGTGCCTGGGCTTGCCCGCCGGCATGAACACAATGGTGTCCTCCTTCTTCACGCCCTGCATCAGCTCCCGCCGCTGCTCGGAGCGCTTCTTCTCGGTGAGATTGACCTGGGTCTTCAGATCGAGGAGATCCCCCTGCAGGAGATAGCGACCATCCTGGCTGATGTAGAACATTTCCGTGCCGTAGCTCACCTCATAGAAACCGCCGGTCGGCGCCGCGCGGATCGCGTCCGGGGTCTGGCCGGGGATGATGGCGGCGAGCACCTTGCGCACCGCCTCGGGTACGGCGTCCTCGGCCGTCGCGAAGGGCAGGCAGGCGATGATCAGCAAGGCGGCGATGAACAATTTCTTCGGCATGGCGGCAATTCTCATGGATGGCGTCGCGCACATGATAGCAGAGTCTCCTGCGGATTCTGGTACCCGCTTAACACTCCGGGAGCGCACGCCTCAGCCGCGCGGATGGTGGCTGGCATGCAGGCTCTTGAGCCGCTCGCGCGCGACATGGGTCTAGATCTGGGTGGTGGAAAGGTCGCTGTGGCCGAGCAGCATCTGCAGCACGCGCAGATCCGCGCCGTGGTCCAGCAGATGGGTCGCGAAGGCATGGCGCAACGTGTGCGGCGACAAGGGTTTGACAATCCTGGCCTGGCGCGCGTAACGCTTGATCAGGTGCCAGAAGGCCTGACGCGTCATCCCCTCGCCGCGCGCGGTTACGAATACCGACTCGGCCTGCCGGCCGTCAAGCAGCTCGGGGCGCCCGTCGCGCAGATAGGCCTCCATTGAGGCCAGGGCCTCCTCGCCCACCGGCACCAGGCGCTCCTTGCCGCCCTTGCCGAGGACGCGCACGACGCCCTGGCGCGGATTAACGCGGGAAATGGCCAGGCCCACCAGCTCCGAGACACGCAGACCCGTCGCGTACAGCAGCTCCAGCATGGCGCGGTCGCGCAGGCCCAGCGCGGCGGACACGTCGGGCGCGGCAAGCAGGGACTCGACCTCGGCCTCGGTCAGTGACTTGGGCAGCGGCCGACCCAGCCTGGGGGCATCGATGCGACAGCTCGGGTCGATTCTGGCATACCCCTCGCGCACCAGGTGCTGATAGAACCTGCGCATGCTGGATACCAGCCGCGCGGTGGTGCGCGGACGCGCGCCGGCGCGGATGCGCTCGGCCAGGTAATCATGCAGATCGCCGCTCTCCGCCGCTGTCAGTTCACGCCCGCGGGTCACCAGCCAGCGACCAAGCCCTTCCAAGTCCGTGCGGTAGGCGCTGAGGGTCGCGCGGCTCAAACCGCGCTCCATCCACAACGCGTCGAGGAACCGCTCCAGGCTGGCAGTATCCGCCTCAGGCAGTCGCGGCGACGCGACGGTCGTCTCCATCCCGGTATCCTTCATGAGCCAGCAGCCAGCGCTTGATCCGATGCATCCTGCCGGCGGTCGCCCCCGAATACCCGCCCAGCCCGTCGGCCGCGACCACGCGGTGACACGGAACCACGATCGGCAGGGGATTGGAACGGCAGGCCCCGCCCACCGCGCGCGCCGAGCTTCCGAGCCGGCGCGCGATTTCGCCGTAGCTGTGCACCTGTCCCGACGGAATGGCCGCGAGTTCGGACCACACCCGCCGCTGGAAGACAGTGCCCTCCGGCGCGAGCGGCAGGTGGAAATGAAACGAGGACTCGGTGAAATACTGCCTCAACTGCTCGGCGCAGCGCTGTGCAAGACCACCATCCGCATAGCTCACCCGGTATGCGGCCGTGCCAGGCAACAGGAAATCGAACGCGACCACCGCGCCGTCTTCGATCCGGACGCCGAGCCTCAGCCCTTCCATTGGAAGGGGCACGACCGCGGAGAATCCTGAGGCCCGGCGCCCGGCGATGACGGTTTCCAGCACGAGGACGCGCCGCGTTATCCGTCGGCAAGCGGACGCAGCTTCTCTGCGTCCGCCTTCGAGGGCTTATGATTGATGCCGAGCAGCACCTCCGCGAGCGTGCGCTCGGCCGCGGGAGTGCCGTCCGCCTTCACCAGCGCCTCCAGCTTCCGCTTGTCCGACCCACTGACCTTATGCTCCATGTTCATCAACGCGGTGGCCAGGGCGCGCTCGCCGGCGGTCGCGGAGTCGTTGTCCGCGATGCCGCGCAAGGTTGCCTTCTCCGCGTCGGAAGGATAGTGATGAAGCTGCAGCGTGATACCGGCCATCTGCTGGATGGCGGAAGCGGCGAAGACCGGCGCAGCGAGGGATACCAGCAGGATCGATATCAGGAACGAAGTGATTCTGAACAGGTTCATGATTCACCTCCATCGAGACAGGGAAACCCGCATGAGGGGTTTCGACGCACTAGAGATATACCGATTCGGAGAGGATTACAAGAACGCGGGCGAAGGGAATAAATACCGGCCGTTACGTAGGAATACGGGCGCCGGCGAAATGGCCGGCGCCCGGGACCATCAAAGTTTTTCCTTGATACGCGCGGCCTTGCCTTCCAGTTCGCGCAGGTGGTACAGCTTGGCCTTGCTGACATCGCCACGGCGCTTCACTTCCACGGAATGGATCGCCGGACTGTAGGTCTGGAAGACGCGCTCCACGCCCTCGCCATGCGATATCTTGCGCACCGTGAAGGCGGAATTGAAGCCGCGATTGCGCCTGGCGATGACGACCCCGGTGAAAGCCTGCAGACGCTCGCGCTGCCCTTCCTTGACCTTGACCTTGACCTCGACGGTATCGCCCGGACCGAACTCCGGCACCTCGCGCCCCATCTGCTCCGATTCCAGCTGATTGATTAGCTTGCTCATGATCTTTCTCCTGCTGTTCCTGTATTACCGCCGTTCGTTCTTTCCGATTCCGGTTCCCGCGCATCCTCCGCCGGCAGTTCCGCCAGCCACCGACGCCGCTGCTTGTCCAGCTCGAGGCCGGAGAGCAGTTCAGGCCGCCTGCGCCGCGTGCGCAAGACGGCCTGCTTGAAACGCCATTCCTCAATCTCGAGGTGATTGCCGCCCAGCAGCACCTCGGGCACCGCGCGCCCGTCGATCTCGCGCGGGCGCGTGTACTGCGGATACTCGAGCAGTCCCGTCGCGAAGGAATCCTGTCGCACGGAATCCTCGTCACCGACCGCCCCCGGGAGCAGCCGCGTCACCGCGTCAATCACCACCGCGGCAGCGAGCTCGCCGCCGGTCAGCACATAATCGCCGATCGAGAGCTCCTCATCGACCTCGCTCTCCAGCACGCGCTCGTCGATGCCCTCATATCGCCCGGCCACCAGTATCAGCCGCGCATCACCCTCGGCCAGCGCACGCGCGCGCGCCTGATCGAAGCGCGGCCCCTGCGGCGACAGGTAGATCACCCGCGCCGGTCCCGGCGCCGCCGCGCGGGCAGCGCGGATGGCGTCGCGCAGCGGCTGCACCATCATCACCATTCCCGGGCCGCCGCCATATGGCCGGTCGTCCACGGTGCGATGGACATCCCGCGTGTAATCGCGCGGATTCCACGTATGCACGCCAAGCAGGCCGCCCTTGGCCGCGCGCCCGACGATGCCCCACTCCATCAGCTCCGCGATCATGCCGGGGAACAGGGTAACCACGTCGATGCGCATCGAATGCCGCCCGCTCAATCCTCCGCTTCCCAATCGACCGCGATCCGGCGCCGTGCGAGGTCGACATCGAGCACATAGCGCCCCATCACGAACGGGATCAGGGTCTCACCCTGTTCGCCCCGCACGACCAGGACATCGTTGGCCCCGGTCTCGATCAAATGATCGACCCGACCGAACACCACGCCGTCCCGATTGACGACATCGGCACCGATCAGGTCGGCCCAGTAATATTCATTCTCGGCGGGCGCTTCCAACTGCCCCCGCTCCACCGCAACCTCCGCCCCGAACAGCTCGCGGGCAAGATCGCGGTCAGTATAGCCGGCCAACTGCGCGATCAGGCCCTTGCCGTGGCGCCGACCGGCGTTGACCTCAAGCGTCTTCCACACCCCGCCAACGCGCACCTGCCAGGGGTTATAACGCAGCAGGTTCTCGGGTGGAGACGCGGACGAGAACACCTTGACCCAGCCGCGGACACCGAAGAACCCGTCGATTCTGCCCATCAATACCTGCCGGGTGTCTTGCTCCGCCATGGTCAATCACCCGCGTGCCACCGTTCTTCTCGGAACGGTGGCAACGCTGCCCGCCTCAGGCGGCGGCAGCCGCGTTCTGCTTGGCCAGCGAGCTGACTCGCTCGGAGGGCTTCGCCCCCTGGGACAGCCAATAGTTCAGCCGTTCGCCGTCGAGCTTCAACTTGGGCTCGTTCGCGGCGGCAACCGGGTTGAAATACCCGATGCGCTCGATGAATCGGCCATCGCGCGGCTTGCGGCTGTCCGCCACAACGATGTGGTAAAACGGCCGCTTTTTAGCCCCTCCGCGGGCCAGTCGTATGGTTACCATTGGATACCGGATCCTCTGTCTTCGTGTTGCTGCCAAGAAAAAGTGGATTATTTTACGCGATTTATCCCAAAAGGGAAGCGGGATTACCCGGAGGGGGAGAAACCTGAACCAGAAGCGGCCCGGACACTCGATCCGGGCGCATCATCCGCATCCAGTGAGGGGCGGGCGCCCTGTGTATCTTCTTGCATCCCCAGGCTTTATCGCCGGCCGGGTGCTCAAAACGGGAGCTTGCCCTTGAAACTGCGCATGAGCTTGTTCATTCCGCCCTTCGACATCTGCTTCATCATACGCTGCATCTGCTCGAACTGCTTGAGCATGCGGTTGATCTCCTGCACCTGCACGCCCGCCCCGGCGGCGATGCGGCGCGTGCGCGAGGCCTTGATGATGGCGGGAAAGCGACGCTCCTGCGAGGTCATGGAGTTGATGATGGCCTCCATGTGGATGAACTGACGGTCGTTGACCTGATCGCGCGAGGCCTGCGGAATGCCGGACATCCCGGGCAGCTTGTCGAGCAGGCTGGCGACGCCGCCCATGTTGCGCATCTGCTGCAGCTGGGCGCGAAAATCCTCAAGGTCGAAGCCCTTGCCCTGCTTGAGCTTCCTGGCGAGCTTTTCAGCCTCATTGCGATCGACATTGCGCTCCGCCTCCTCGATCAGGCTCAGGATGTCGCCCATGCCGAGAATGCGCGAGGCGATACGCTCCGGGTGAAACACCTCGAGCGCCGCGGTCTTCTCGCCCACGCCGAGGAATTTGATCGGCTTGCCGGTGATGTGGCGCAGTGACAGCGCCGCGCCGCCGCGCGCGTCACCGTCGGTCTTGGTGAGGATCACGCCGGTCAGGGCCAATGCGTCATGAAAGGCCTTGGCGGTATTGGCCGCATCCTGACCGGTCATGCTATCGACCACGAACAGGGTTTCGACCGGATGGAGCGCGGCATGCAGACGGCGCGCCTCATCCATCATCTCCACGTCCAGGTGCAGGCGTCCTGCGGTATCCACGATCACCACGTCGATGAACTGCTTGCGGGCATGGTCGACGGCGGCGGTCGCGACGGCCACCGGATCCTGATCGGTCCGGCAGGGGAAAAACCCGACGCCGACTTCACCGGCCAGGGTTTCAAGCTGCGCGATCGCGGCCGGGCGGTAGACGTCGACGCTCACCACCAGCACCTTTTTCTTCAGCTGCTCGCGAATCCAGCGCGCCAGCTTGGCCGCGGTGGTCGTCTTGCCGGAGCCCTGCAGGCCGGCGAGCAGGATGACGGCCGGCGGCGCGACATTGAGTTCGAGGCCGGCGGAGTGCTCCCCCATGACGGCGACAAGTTCGTCGCGCACCACCCGGATCAGCGCCTGTCCGGGCGTCATGCTCTGGAGAATATCCTGCCCGACCGCGCGTTCGCGCACGCGGTCGACGAACTCCTTCACCACGGGCAGGGCGACATCGGCCTCGAGCAGGGCCATGCGCACTTCGCGCAGGGCCTCCTTGATGTTGTCGTCCGTCAGGCGGGCCTGGCCGCGAAGATTCTTCAACGCCTGGCCGAGGCGTTCGGTGAGATTCTCAAACATGGGCTGGAACCGGGTCCGGAATTGTCAAATGACAGCCATGATACACCGGTGGCGCACTATCCGTGCAACCCCGGCGGAGATTCCGGACAGCGGCCGGGAACCGCTCAGATTTCGATGACGAGACCGCTGCTCAGGCGCTGGAGCTCGCGGTCGGTGATCAGCTCGCGGCACTGACTGAAGATCAGCTCTTCCTCACCAGGCTTGTTGTGCGTCAGGAAGATCTGCGGACGATGCCTGAGCTTCTTGAGATCCTCGGCCAGCAGTGACGGGCAGTAGTGACGCGACTTGAGTGAAAGCTCCCGGAAGGATTCCTTGAACGCGACCTCGACGATCAGCACGTCGAGCCGGGAACGCTTGTTGAGCTCTTCCCAGAACGTGTCATTCGATGTGGTGTCGCCACTGAAGGCCACTACTCCGCTCGCGCACTCGACACGATAGCCGACAGTCGGAACGATGTGATTCACGGGCATCATTTCGAAACTGCGCCCGCCAAGGGTACAGACATCGCCCATACGCAGCGGCTCGTAGCGCATGACAGGATTATCGGTGGTCGGAAGGCTGGCGAAATCGGGCCAGATGGCCCAGTTGAAGATATGTTTCTTCAGAACCTCGATGGCGGAGGCATGACTGCGTATCATCATCGGTTCGACGATATGCGGAAACATGCTGTCCACCATCAGCGGCAGACAGGCGATATGGTCGAGATGGGTGTGCGTAAGAAAGATGTGGCGGACTTTCTTCATTTCGTCGAGAGTCAGCTCGCCGATTCCGGTCCCGGCATCGATCAGGATGTCATCGTCTATCAGCAAGGCTGTCGTGCGCAGCTCGCCGCCGATGCCGCCGCTGCACCCCAATACACGCAGTTTCATAATCGATTCTCTTCACGGTTCCGTCAGAACCGCCCCTATCTCCATCCCACCGATTACCCGGTTTTTACCCGCCGCGAATGGCGCTCAGTCCCGGACTTCCCTTTCTGTTTTGACCGCGAGCGTAAAAATCGCTAAATTTGTCACAGTGATAGCAAAATCCGCGCCCACCCGAGGCGAGTGATACGGTCTATACCACGATACTATCGACTTTGGACAGAATTTCTTCAGTGAATCAACACCCTGATGCTGCCGAAATGACCGCCTGACCGCCGCAGCCCAAACCCCGACACCCGCCCACATGGATACTCTGTTGCTCTGTCTGCTGCTCATTCCGGCCTATCTCGCCGCCGCCGCCCTGCTCTTCCGTCGGCTCACCGGCGGAAGCAGCCCGCCCGGAATCACCAAGCGGACGGTCCTGCTGATCGCCCTCGCCGCGGTGGCGCTGCACGCCGTTGTACTCTATCAACAGCTATTCACTCCGGACGGGATCAACTTCGGCTTCTTCAACACCTTGTCGCTGCTGACCTGGGTCATCGCCCTGCTGCTCGTGCTAACCGCATTCGAACGCCCGGTGGAAAATCTCGGGATCGCGGTCTTTCCGCTCGCCGCGATCGCCTCAGTCCTGGAGGCAATCTTCCCGAGCACCCACATCCTGAGTCCGCAGCGAAACATACTCGACGTTCACATCCTTATCTCGATCACGGCCTACAGCATACTGTCGCTCGCCGCTGTTCAGGCCATCCTCGTCGCCATCCAGGACAAGCATCTGCACGAGAAGCATCCGGGCGGATTCATCCGGGCACTGCCTCCGCTGCAGAGCATGGAATCGCTGTTGTTCCAGATGATCGGGGTCGGTTTCGTCATGCAGAGCCTTTCGCTGATTTCCGGCTTCGTCTATCTGGATGACATGTTTGCCCAGCACCTCGTGCACAAGACATTCTTTTCCATCCTGGCCTGGCTGGTGTTCGCCATCCTGTTGTGGGGAAGATGGAAATTCGGCTGGCGCGGCAAGATCGCCATCCGCTGGACGCTGGGCGGTTTCGTATCGCTGCTGCTTGCCTACCTGGGCAGCAAGCTGGTGCTGGAGCTGATGCTCGGACAACCTTGACGATGCCTAGCCGCCCTCCCCCCGACAGAACCGTGCCAGGATCCTGACACGATGACCGATATCTCCATCGGCAGCCTGTCGATAATCCTCGTTCTGCTGATCCTCGCCTCCGCGTGCTTTTCCGCCGCCGAGACCGCGATGATGCGCCTGAACCAGTACCGCCTGCGTCACCTCGCGCATGCCGGTCATCGCGGCGCCGTCTACACCAGCCGGCTGCTTGCCCGGCCCGACCGCCTGATCGGGTTTATCCTGCTCGGCAACAACTTCGTCAACATCCTGGCCTCGTCGATCGCGACGATCATCGCCCTGCGCGTCTCCGGAGAGGCGGGCATCGCAATCGCCGCCGGGCTTTTGACCATAGTGCTGCTGATCTTCGGCGAGGTGACCCCGAAGACCCTGGCCGCGCTGCATCCTGAACGCATCGCATTCCCGGCCGCCTACATCATCACGCCGCTGCTGATCCTGTTCTCGCCGTTCGTGTGGATCATCAACACCATCAGCAACTCCCTGCTCAAGATCATCGGCGTCTCTCCGGAGGATGCCGCCTCGCACCAGCTCAGCGCGGAGGAATTGCGAACCGTGGTCAACGAGGCCGGCGCCGTTATACCGCGCAAGCATCAGCACATGCTGCTCAACATCCTCGATCTCGAGAAGGCACGCATTGAGGACATCATGATCCCGCGCAGCGAGATCGTCGGCATCGATCTCGACCACAGCGAAGAAGAGATCGTCGCCCTGCTCTCATCCTCCCGCCATACGCGGCTGCCGTTATACCGCGAGGACATCAACGAAATCACCGGCATCGTGCACGTGCGCAACGCGCTGCCCCTGCTCGGCCGGGGAGAATTCACCAAGGACGCCCTGATGCGCGTTGCCGAAGAGCCGTATTTCATCCCGGAAGGGACACCGCTCAACACGCAACTGCTCAACTTCCAGCGGCAGAAACGCCGCATTGGCCTGGTCGTGGACGAGTATGGCGATATCGAGGGGCTGGTGACGCTGGAGGATATCCTGGAAGAGATCGTCGGCGAATTCACCACCGACGTGTCGGGCACCGACAAATTCGTCCATCTCCAGGGCGACGGCAGTTTCCTGATCGACGGCAGCGCGCACATCCGCACCCTGAACCGCATGATGAACTGGCAGCTGCCGACAGCGGGCCCGAAGACGGTGAACGGCCTCATTACGGAACATCTGGAATCGATTCCCACGGCAGGTGTCAGCCTGCGCATCGACGGCTATACCATCGAGATCATGTCCATTGCGGACAACGCAGTCAAAACCGCCCGTATACTGCCGCGCACCGCGCCGCCGGCCGAGGCCCGCAGTCAGTAATGGAATCCCAGGACGACGCCGAGAGTGTCGGCCTCGCTGCGCGGCTGCCAGACCTGGCTGGAACCGATCTGTTCGATCTCCGACTTACTGAACCGGTAACCGGCGTAGTAGAACTTGATGTAGGAACCTGCGGCCCCCTCCGCTCGCGGAGCGCCCAGCGCAACCTGGTAGGAGACGAATCCGGACGCGCTCTCGCCCGGCGAGAGATCAATCGACTGTCCCTGGATCCGCACCTGTTCCGAGACTGTTTGCGGCCTGCGGAAGCCCAGCTGGATATACCCGCCGGGAGAGGCGCCGTGCAGCGAAATACCCAGGCCGTACCGCAGGTAGGCGACACCGTATTCCTCGGTAAACCCCGCCACCGACTGCTGGATGGAATTGACGCCGCCATTGATCTCCCGGCGCCAGTCGTCCAGGCCAACCCCGCCGAACAGATCGATCGTGACACCTTTGACGAAATCGGGGAACCGGTAGCCCCCGTTGACCTCGCCGAACCAGCTGGAATAATCGGAAACGGTGCCGACGAAACGGCCGTTGTTGTCCTGCCCGTCGTAGTCGATCTCGCCCAGACGGCTGCCCAGGCGCATCTCGAAGATTGGTCCGGAGTTCGCGTGGAGGAAATTTCCAAGCGAGGCGCCCAGCACGAAACGCGGGCCCTGTTCCGTCAGCAGGCGCAGGCCATCGTCGTCAAACTCGCGCCAGCGGAAGCTTTCCGCGCCGGCCTCGAGGGCCAGCCGCGCGTCCGTCGGGGAGACGGGCGACGAACCGGATGCGGCATACGACACACCTCCATGAACAGCAACCAGCAGTCCGCATAGCGCGGAATACAACCGCCGCCCCCCTCTCATCCGCCTTACCTCGAACGTTTCTTGTTGTTCATTATTGTCCGTCCCGGCGCGCCTGCCGGAATGCGTTCCCGGCAGGGTATCACCACCAAGGGAGGAAAAACAGGTCCGTTCAGGCGCGCCGTTCCCGCCGGACGAGACCTTGGCCTGTTCCGGGGAAATCTACTTCAGGCCGAGCACGTCCTGCATGTCGAACAGGCCGGACTTATGCTGCATGATCCAACCGGCCGCGCGCAAGGCGCCCCCCGCGAAGGTGAAGCGGCTGGTCGCGGTATGCATGATCTCGACCCGCTCGCCGAGTCCGGCGAACATCACGCGGTGCTCCCCGACGATGTCGCCGGCGCGAATCGTCTCGAAGCCGATGGTGGCGCGGTCGCGCGCGCCGGTGCGCCCCTCGCGGCCGTACACCGCGCAGCGGGCCAGGTCACGCCCCAGTGCGTCGGCAACCACCTCGCCCATGCGCAGCGCAGTGCCGGAGGGCGCATCGACCTTGTTGCGATGGTGGGCCTCTATGATTTCGATGTCGAC
>JADLET010000144.1 GCA_020845975.1 Gammaproteobacteria bacterium
CGCGACCTGGCCAGGACCAATCCTGTGCGTTATGTCATCCTGCGCTACTTCAACGTCGCCGGCGCCGATCCCGGCGGACGTATCGGTCAGTCCACCCCCGAATGTACCCATCTGATCAAAATCGCCTGCGAGGCCGTAACCGGCAAGCGGAACCAGGTCCATGTCTTCGGTACCGACTACCCGACGCCTGATGGCAGCGGCATCCGCGATTACATCCATGTGGAAGACCTCGCCGGCGCCCACCTCAAGGCGCTCGATTATCTGCGCGGCGAGGGTGCGTCGACCGTGCTCAACTGCGGCTATGGACACGGATACAGCGTGCGTGAGGTGCTGGACGCGGTACAACGCGTCACCGGGATCCGGCTGGACATCGTTGAATCGCCGCGCCGGCCGGGAGATCCAACGACACTGGTCGCGGACTCGCGCCGCATCAGCGAGGTCATCGGCTGGGAACCCCGGCATGACAACCTCGATTTCATCATCGAAACTGCGCTGGGCTGGGAACGCAAGCTGCGCGCGCGGGAAGGCTGATCCGCGCGCTTTCGCAATCCTGACGGCCGATGCATAATGGCGGCCAGAATAACCGCCAGCGCACGACCGGAAGCCCATGAAACTCGCACGCTATCTCCTCGCCACCGTCAAGGAAACCCCCGCCGACGCTGAAATCATCAGCCACCAGCTGATGCTGCGCGCCGGCATGATCCGCCGCCTCGCCGCCGGACTCTACACCTGGATGCCGCTCGGCCTGCGTGTGCTCCGCAAGGTCGAGGCCATTGTGCGTGAGGAGATGGATCGCGCCGGCGCCCAGGAAGTGCTGATGCCGGCGGTACAACCTGCCGAGCTGTGGCAGGACTCCGGGCGCTGGGATTACTACGGACCGGAGCTGCTCCGAATCAAGGACCGCCACCAGCGGGACTTCTGCTTCGGCCCGACCCACGAGGAGGTCATCACTGACCTGATCCGGCGCGAGATCCGCAGTTACAAGCAGCTGCCGGCGAACTTCTACCAGATCCAGACCAAGTTTCGCGACGAGATCCGCCCGCGCTTCGGTGTCATGCGGGCGCGCGAATTCCTGATGAAGGACGCCTATTCCTTCCATCTCGACCAGGCCTCGCTGCAGGAGACCTATGACGAGATGTACCGCACGTATACGCGCATCTTCACCCGCCTGGGGCTCGAATTCCGCGCCGTGCGTGCCGACACCGGCGCAATCGGCGGCAGTCACTCGCATGAATTCCATGTCCTTGCCGCCTCCGGCGAGGACGCCATCGCCTTCGCCAGCGACGGCGATTACGCGGCCAACGTGGAGCTGGCCGAAGCCCTGCCGCCGGCGCAGCCGAGAACGGCGTCCGCGGCCGCGTTGCGCGAGGTCGCCACACCAGGCCAGCACAGCATCGCCGACATCAGCGCGTTTCTGAGCGTTGCGCCGCGGCAGTGCCTGAAGACATTGCTGGTAAAAGGCCGTGAGGGCGGCATCGTCGCGCTGGTCCTGCGCGGCGATCACGAACTCAACGCGATCAAGGCCGCCAAGCTGCCAGAGGTGGCCGACCCGCTCGCCTTCGCCAGCGCGGAGGAGATGCGCGCCGCCGCCGGTTGCAATGCGGGCTCGCTCGGACCGGTGGGACTCAAGGTGCCGGCGATCGTCGATCATGCCGCGGCGCAGGCCGCGGATTTCGTCTGCGGCGCGAACCGCGATGGTTTCCACCTGACCGGCGTCAACTGGGGCCGTGACCTGCCGGAACCGCGCACCACCGACCTGCGCAACGTCATTGACGGCGACCCCTCGCCCGACGGCCATGGCACGCTCGCGATCCGGCGCGGCATTGAGGTCGGACATATATTCCAGCTCGGCCAGAAATACAGCTCGGCGATGCAGTCCGGCTGCCTGGACGAACAGGGCCGCAGCGTCACCCTGACCATGGGCTGCTATGGCATCGGTGTGTCGCGCATTGTCGCCGCCGCGATCGAGCAGAACCACGACGAACGCGGGATCGTCTGGCCAGAGGCGCTGGCGCCGTTCGCGGTCATGCTGATACCGCTGAATGCGCACAAGTCGCATCGCGTGCGTGAGGCGGCGGAACGCCTGTATCGCGAGCTGTGGGACCATGGCATCGAGACCCTGTACGACGACCGCGGCGAGCGGCCGGGGGTGATGTTCGCGGATGCCGATCTGATCGGTATCCCGCACCGCCTGGTGGTGGCCGAGAAAGGCCTCGACGCCGGCACCGTCGAATACAAGCACCGGCGCAGCGACGAAGTGCGACATATCCCGCTGTCCGAACTCATCCCCCTCCTCAAGTCCGCCCGCGCCGCAACCGATAATTAGAGGGTATCCGCGCCCGACCCCGTCAGACTGGACGGGGCGGCGAACCGGCAACCGGGCCCCTGCGCCCCGACCCTCGCCATGTATCGACACCTTGCCATTCTTCTGCTGCTCCCCATCCTGCTGAATGCCCCGGCGGTCGCCGCCGTTCCCGAACAGCGGGAGGACCCCGAACTGCGCAGCACCCTGCTCGCGGCGATCCAGGACAACAGCAGCTTCGAGGATCGCTTCGAGGCCGAGGTGTGGCTGATGGACATGTCCAATCGGCTGCGCAAGAAGGTTCCAGCCGCTGAGGAACGCATCCAGCTGCTGAAGATGATCCACCACGAGGCTGCCCGCGTGAACGTGCCGCCCGAACTGGTGCTGGCGGTGATCGAGGTGGAGAGTAATTTTGACCGCTGGGCGGTCTCGAGCGCCGGCGCGCAGGGACTGATGCAGGTGATGCCATTCTGGCTGATCGAGCTCGGCCGGCCCGACGACAGCCTGCAGCAGCCGCACATCAATCTGCGCCTTGGCTGTACCATCCTGCGGCATTATCTCGATCGCGAACGCGGCGATTTCAGACGCGCGCTGGCGCGTTACAACGGCAGCCCGCTCATCAACATGAACAGCTATCCGCAGCGTGTGCTGGATGCACTGCGCATACGCTGGTACCGGCAATAAATCAGCATGGGGACAGATTACAAATCTGTCCCCATGCATTAGCAGCTATTCACTGCCCGGGGAGAGCGCGTCCATTAGCGGGTGGGAAATCATTCTGTACCTATTTTTTGAAATCGAAAATGAGGTACGGGACGGATTTGAAACCCGTCCCCGATGCCCTGCTATTCGTCCGTCACGCAACCCTGCGAAGCGTCCTTGACGTTCTTGATGAACTTGTAGAGCGTGCCGCGCGTCGCCTTGTAGGGTGGCATGCGCCAGTCGGCGCGACGGCGCGCCAGCTCCGCGTCCGCGAGATCGACTGACAGGGTGTTCGCGGCGGCGTCGATGGTGATCACATCACCATCGCGGATCAGCGCGATCGGCCCGCCTTCCTGGGCCTCGGGCACGACATGGCCGATGATGAAGCCGTGCGAGCCGCCCGAAAACCGGCCGTCGGTCACCATCGCGACGTCATTGCCCAGTCCCGCCCCCATGATCGCGGAGGTCGGCGTCAGCATCTCGGGCATGCCCGGACCGCCCTTGGGACCCTCGTAGCGGATCACCACCACGTCACCTTTCAGAATCGTCCCCTGCTCGAGCGCGGCCAGCATGTCCTCCTCGGCGTCGAACACGCGCGCAGGCCCCGAGAAGTTCACCCCTTCCTTGCCGGTGATCTTGGCCACGGCGCCACCCGGCGCGAGATTGCCCTTCAGTATGCGGATATGCCCGCTCTCCTTGATCGGACGCTCGAGCGGCAGAATCACCTGCTGCCCCGGCGCCAGCCCCGGCACATCGGCCAGGTTCTCGGCGAGGGTGCGCCCGGTGACGGTCAGACAGCCGCCATCCAGCAGACCATGCTCGAGCAGATATTTCATGACCGCCGGCGTACCGCCGACCTTGTGCAGATCCTCCATCACATACTTGCCGCTCGGTTTGAGATCGGCAATGAACGGGATGCGGTCGCTCACAGCCTGGAAATCGTCGATGGTCAGCTCGACATCGACGGCGCGGGCCATGGCGATCAGGTGCAGTACTGCATTGGTCGAACCGCCAAGCGCCATCACCATCACCATCGCGTTTTCGAACGCGACACGGGTCATGATGTCGCGCGGCTTGATGTCGCGCTCCAGCAGGACGCGTATCGCCGCGCCGGCGCGGCGGCACTCCTCGATCTTTCCCGCATCGACCGCCGGTGTCGAGGAACTGTAGGGCAGACTCATTCCGAGCGCCTCGATGGCGGCCGCCATAGTGTTCGCGGTGTACATGCCGCCGCAGGCCCCGGGGCCAGGGCAGGAATTCTTGACGATACCCTCGCGCGTCGGCTCATCAATGCGACCCGCGATGAACTCGCCGTAACTCTGGAAGGCCGACACGATATCGCGGGTACGTTCGCCGACATGGCCCGGCTTGATCGTTCCACCGTAGATCATCAGCGCGGGCCGGTTCAGGCGGCCGATGGCGATCATGCAGCCAGGCATGTTCTTGTCGCAACCCGGGATGGAAATGTTGGCGTCGTACCACTGGCCACCCATCACGGTCTCGATCGAATCGGCGATGATCTCGCGCGACTGCAGCGAGTAGCTCATGCCGTCGGTACCCATCGAGATCCCGTCGCTGACACCAATGGTATTGAAGCGCATGCCGACGAGTCCCGCCGCCTGCACCCCTTCCTTCGCATAGGCCGCGAGGTCATTGAGATGCATATTGCAGGTATTGCCCTCCCACCAGACGCTGGCGATCCCGACCTCGGCCTTGGCCAGATCTTCCTCGCGAAGGCCGGTGCCATAGAGCATGGCCTGGGAGGCCCCCTGGGATTTCGGGGCGGTAATGCGGCTGCTGTACGTGTTTAACTTGCGGGACATCGTCTTCTCCAATCCACTGGCAAACGTTTGAACGTATAATACGGACCCTACAGCATAGCAAAGAGTGGCGCGGAAACTCAGCGTATGGACCGCCATCCCGCAGCGGCGGAGCCAGCGGCCCATCTCGCCGCCACCTCAAGCCATTGTTATCCCGGGGAAAGGCCATGAACGAGGACAAGCTCGAACGAAAGCTGCTGAATTACATGGGCAAGGCGATCGCCGACTACAGTATGATCCAGCGCGGTGACCGTATCCTGGTCTGCCTGTCCGGCGGCAAGGATTCCTACACCCTGCTCACGCTGCTCAACAAACTGCGCCTGCGTTCGCGCGGCCGTTTCGAAATCTTCTCCTATACCCTCGACCAGGGGCAACCGGGCTGGGATGACAGCGCCATGCGCGCCTGGCTGCAGGACAGCGGCATCCCCCACGTCATCGAGGCACGCGACACCTATTCGGTCGTAATCGACAAGATCGAGGAAGGAAAGACCTACTGTTCACTGTGCTCGCGCCTGCGGCGCGGTAACATCTACCGATTCGCAGGAGAGCACGGTTTCAACAAGATCGCCCTCGGGCATCACCGCGACGACCTGATCCAGAGCCTGCTGATGTCGATACTCTACAGCGGCGAGATCCGCTCCATGCCGCCAAAACTGCTGACGGACACAAGGCGACACATCGTCATCCGTCCGCTCGCCTACTGCCAGGAACGCGATATCCTCGCCTTCGCGCAACTCCGGAAATTCCCGCTCATCCCGTGCAATTTGTGCGGCTCACAGGAAAACATGACGAGACGCAAGGTAAAACAACTGATCCAGGACCTGGCCGACGACAATCCCAAGGTGCCGAGCAATATCCTCAATGCCCTGGGCAACATTCAGGTCAGTCAGCTCATGGACCGCTCGCTGTGGAACTTTCGCGATCTCGAGTCCATGATGGATCACGATGGTGATTCATCGCCCGCGCAGTCCACCGAAAACTCGCCCCAGCCCCTCTGGTAAGACACCACGCTCGAGATATCCGCACCGTTACACATCGGCCTCCACCACGAACCGTCTAACGGATGCGGCACCGGCAATGACTGACGCCGCCGCGGGGGTCGCCGCATTATCTGTCCTGAATATAACCGCGGCGACTTCCTACCCCGAACACTCAGAGGCGGGATTGCGGGATCATGATTTCTGGGGAATATTGCTGGCACTCTACTTCGTACACGGACCCTGCAGACGGTCGTTCGATCATCTGATTCATACGCGCCAGCGCAGCACCGCGGCCCAGTGATCTGCCCAAATCTGCCACGCTGAAATAAAAAAGGCCGGCTGCAATCGCAACCGGCCTTTTTCAACAGCACAACCCCTGCGGGCGGCTACATCACCCGAAGGGGTATCGCCATTACATATGGGCTACGAAAAGCGCCACCGAAACTACAATCCCGGCGACACCCAGCAAGGCAGACACTTTTTGCTCTAACATTATCCGCTCCCCCAGACCTAGTTATATCTGATTCCAGTTACAACTTACAACACCCGACCCAACTCGGGGGCGAGCGCTGACTTACCTTACCAAATTAATAAGGAAATAGGAACGGGGGCGTGGGGAACCGGCCGGCAATTACGCGCCGACGCGATTCCCCACTGCTGGCTGCGCTAACATCAAACAGACTGACGCCTTCCATGGCATCAACTGATTATTTCTACAGCTGTTTCTCTGATGCCCGGATCAGGACATATGGCTGACGAACAGCACCAGAGACAAACCGAGAAGTACGACGCTCAGCAGGATTGACGCGGAATTTTCCATGGTTATATCCCCTTTCAATTACCGATATTGATGGACGAGATACAGCCGCTGTCGATAACGTCACGACCCGAACGGCATGGAGGCCATTCTACTCACAAAATTTATAATTGTATATTTCATATGGTATTTCTGACTATTCCGCTCAGTCTTCACCTGCGCCGAATTTATCGCGCAGGCACAGGGATATCACCGGCCTGCATATGCCGTAGAATGCACAGTCAAGACTCTCGGAGACCATCACCCGATGCATGCCGACATTCCCCAGTTCGTCGACTGGTTTCGCAGCTCCTCGCCTTACATCAATGCCTTCCGTGGCAGGACGTTTGTCATCGTCTTCGGTGGTGAAGTCATTTCTGAACAGCGCTTCACCGGCCTTGCACACGACATTGCCCTGCTGAACAGCCTCGGCATCCGCCTGGTCCTCGTCCACGGCAGCCGTCCACAGATCGAGCATCGCCTGCGTGAGCGGCAGCAGAAGATCCAGTATGTGCATGGCCTGCGCATCACCGACAAGGATTCACTCGAGTGCGTGAAGGAAGCCGCCGGAGTGGTCTCGGTCGAGATCGGAGCGATGCTGTCCATGGGTCTCGCCAACACCCCGATGGCGGGCGCGCGCATCCGCGTAACCTCAGGAAACTTTGTCACGGCCCAGCCGCTCGGCATACTGGAAGGCATCGACCATCTCTATACCGGCAAGGTACGTCGCATCGACCATCAGGCAATACAACAGCAGCTCGACTCCGGCGCCATCGTCCTGCTCTCGCCGATCGGTTACTCCCCGACCGGGGAGGTCTTCAACCTGACCGCGCTCGAAGTCGCCTCGGCAACCGCGGCCGCACTCAAGGCGGACAAGATACTGTGTCTGGTCGAGGCGCATGGGCTCGAGGATTCGAACGGACGACTGTTGCGGGAGCTGACCCCCTCTACCGCAGAGCACGAAATCGCCGGTAAACCTGAGCTGCCCCAGACGATGGTCGAGGTACTTCGGCATGCGATCCAGTGCTGTCGCTCGGGGGTACGGCGCGCGCACCTGATCGATCATCGTCGCGACGGCGCGCTATTGCTCGAGCTGTTTACGCGGGATGGCATTGGCACCATGATCTCCACCGATCTCTACGAGGGAACCCGTCAGGCAACCATCGAGGACGTGGGCGGCATTCTGAATCTGATCGCGCCGCTGGAACAGGAGGGGATACTGGTCAGACGTTCGCGCGAACACCTGGAGATCGGCATCGGACAGTTCACCGTCATCGAGCGCGACGGCATGGTGATCGCATGCGCGGCCTTTCAGCCCTTTGCGGAAGAGCGGGTTGGCGAACTTGCCTGTCTCGCCGTGCATCCGGATTACCGCCACAACGGACACGGCGAGGCACTGCTCCTGCTCATCGAAAGCGAGGCCAGAAAACGGGGAATAGACCGCCTGTTCGTGCTGACTACGCACGCGTCACACTGGTTCCAGGAACGCGGGTTTCACGCGGCGGATATCGGCAAACTGCCCGTGGCGCGCCAGTCCATGTACAACTATCAGCGCAACTCCCAGGTACTCATCAAAACGCTGTAGCCAGCCTGCCGCGCGGCCGAAGAAAATTCACTCGCGCGTCGCAGCGGCCGCGGCGGCCAGCTTCTTTTCCAGATAGTGGATATTGGTCCCGCCACCCTGGAACGCGGCGTCGTTCATCAGGTCGCGGTGCAGGGCAAGATTGGTCTTGATTCCCTCGATGATGAACTCGGTCAGTGCCATGCGCATGCGGGCGATGGCGGAATCCCGCGTATGGCCATGTGCGATGACCTTGCCGATCATGGAATCATAGAACGGCGGTACGGTGTAACCGTTGTAGATGTGAGAATCGATACGGATTCCCGGACCGCCCGGAGGATGATACTGAGTGATGGTGCCCGGTGACGGAGTGAAGGTTCGCGCATCCTCGGCATTGATCCGGCACTCGATCGCATGGCCGTTCGGCCTGATGTCGGCTTGCCGGATCGTGAGCGGTTCACCCGCGGCGATACGGATCTGTTCCTTCACGATATCGATGCCGTACACCAGCTCGGTCACCGGATGCTCCACCTGCAGGCGGGTATTCATCTCGATGAAATAGAAGTGGCCTTTCTCATAGAGAAATTCGAAGGTGCCGGCGCCGCGATATCCGGTCTCCAAGCAGGCCTTGACGCATTGGGCGCCAATACGGCTTCTCTGCTCCTCGGTAATGCCCGGCGCGGGCGCTTCCTCGATGACCTTCTGGTGACGACGCTGCATGGAGCAGTCGCGCTCGCCGAGGTGGATTGCATTGCCCTGACCATCGGCCAGGACCTGGATCTCGATATGGCGCGGATTTTCGAGGTACTTCTCCATGTAGACTGTGGCGTTTCCAAAGGCGGCCTCGGCCTCCGAGCGCGTCATGCTGATCGCGTTCGCGAGGGCGGCATCACTGTGCACGACACGCATGCCACGTCCGCCGCCGCCGCCCGCCGCTTTAATCAGCACCGGAAACCCGATGCTGCGCGCGATCTCCAGATTGTGCTCCGGATCCTCTCCCAAGGGGCCATCGGATCCCGGAATACAGGGGATGCCCGCCGCCTTCATCGCCTTGATCGCCTCGATCTTGTCTCCCATCATGCGGATCGTTTCCGGCCGCGGGCCGATGAAGACAAAGCCGCTCTTCTCGACCCGGTCGGCGAAATCAGCATTCTCGGACAGAAATCCGTAACCGGGATGGATGGCGACAGCGTCGGTAACCTCGGCGGCGCTGATCAGGGCCGGGATGTTCAGATAACTCTCTGCCGAGGCCGGCGGTCCGATGCACACGGATTCGTCCGCCAGCCGGACATGGATCAGATTGCGGTCGGCGGACGAATGCACCGCCACCGTCTTGATGCCCATCTCATTACAGGCGCGCAGGATGCGCAACCCGATCTCACCACGATTGGCGATGACGATTTTCTCGAACATGAAACCCGTTGCCTATTCGATGATGAACAGCGGCTGACCGTATTCGACCGGTTGGCCATTTTCGACCAGAATGGCCGCCACAACGCCGGACTTGTCCGATTCGATCTGGTTGAGCATCTTCATCGCCTCGATGATGCACAGGGTATCGCCGGCATTGACCCGCTGGCCCACTTCGACAAAGGCGGGCGAACCCGGGGCCGGCGAGCGGTAAAAACTGCCGACAATCGGCGATGTGACAGTATGCCCCTTCGGTGGTGGCGGCGGCGCCGGTTCGCTGACTGAGGCGGCGGCAGGCGCAGCAGCCTGGACTGCCGCAGGTGCTGACATCAGCATCGGCGCCGCGCTCATCATCGCCTGCACCGCCTTGCCGTGGCGACTGATGCGTACCGACTCCTCACCTTCCTGAACCTCGATCTCGGCGAGATCGGATTCTTCCAACAGTTCGATCAATTTCTTTATCTTTCGAATATCCATACCGGCAGTTATGAGTCCTTGTGCTTTTCTATATGATGCGCCACCGCGCGCAGGGCCAGTTCATAGCCCACGGCGCCCAGCCCGCTGATCACACCAGCCGCGAGGTCGGAGAAATACGACGTCCGGCGAAATGCCTCGCGCGCGTGGATATTGGACAAGTGCACCTCGATGAACGGCAACGCGGTGGCGGCGAGGGCATCCCGCAGGGCGACGCTGGTGTGCGTGAGGGCGGCGGGATTGATGATGATGAACCGGATCGCCTCATCCAGGGCCTTATGTACCCGCTCGACAAGCTCATGCTCGGCATTGCTTTGAAAGAACTGCACCTTGAGCCCGAGATCCTTGGCCAGCGCCGTAAGCCGCTTGTTGATCTCGGGAAGGGATTGCGCGCCATAATGGCCGGGTTCCCGTCGCCCGAGGAGGTTCATGTTCGGTCCGTTCAGTACGAGGATCGTCGCCATTAATTTTCTATCCGTTCCCGGCACGATAAGCGCTGATTTAGACCAATTACGGAAACATCATCCGGATCAGCCGGGGCTGTCGCCCGTTATGGCCGGTATTGTGCAATGCTGCCGGAGAAATGTCCATCTGACCCCGAAATCTCGACCCGATCGACGAAATTAGGGCCTGATCTTCGATATGTGACCAACCGTCACCAACTGCTCACAACAGATTCAGGATCATCTGCTCCGCGGAATCCCGCGTCAACTCGCCGTACTGCGCGTAGGCGATCTTGCCCGATCGGTCCACCAGCACGGTATAAGGAAGGATGCCGACATTGTTTCCATACGCCTCGGCCACGGCGATCGCGTTCGTGCCACCGATCAGGCTCGGGTAATTGGGCTCGAACCCCAATCCATCAAAAAACGCCGCCACCTGCGGTGCGGTGTCGAGAGCGATCCCGACGAACTGCACCCCATGCCCGGCATATTGCTTTTGCAGATCGACAAAGGCGGGTATCTCACGGACACACGGCTGACACCACGTAGCCCAGAAATTAACCACCAGCACCCGCCCATCCCACTCGCCCACGTCATGCGATAAACCAAGGGCATCAGGCAAGGTAAACGCCGGCCTGCCCTGGCCGACGACTGCGCTCGCGGACGAGCCGGTCTCGGATGATTCCCGGGACCCGCCCTGCAAATGCTGCCGATAGAAAAAATTCATCGCCACCGCCGCCACCGCGACTACCACGATCAGCAGCAAAATCAGGTTGGAACGTTGCAGCGGGCCCGCCATCGGGGATCAGGGAGAGTTACATCAATGCCTGTTGAATATGGCGTGCAAATGCCTCGGGATCGGTATAACCGATCACGCGGAACGATCTCAACTCTTTGCCATCCGCGCCGAAAAACAATATCGCAGGCGGCCCGAAAAGTCCAAGCTGCTTGAGCAGTCCCTGATCAATCTCGTCATTCGCCGTCACATCCGCGCGCAGAAGCACGGCGCCGGCCAGCGCGGCTCGCACGCCGGGATCCGTGAAGGTGCGACGCTCCATGATCTTGCAGTCGACGCACCAGTCGGCGTAGAAATCCAGCATAACCGGCCGGCCACCCGCCCGCGCCATGGCCTGCCGCAATCCTTCCGCGCCCTTGATCGTATCGAACTCCAGTGACTGAGCCGCCGTGGCGCTGCCCCCGGTGACCGAGGTCCCCTGCAAAGGCCGCAGTGGATCACCGCCGCCGCCAGCGGCGCCTATGATCAGCAGGACACCATAGATGAATACGATCAGCCCCGCACCTTTCCACAAGCGCCGCCAACCCGAGACTCCGGCCTCCATGCGGTCGAAGGCGCCCAGATAGACGGCCATGCCGACCAGCAGGACCGCCCACAGAATCATGCTGAACTGAGGCGGGACGATCCGGTCGAGGAACCAGATCGCCACGGCGAGCATCATGACACCGAAAACCGCCTTGACCGTCGTCATCCAGCCCCCCGCCTTCGGCAGCAGACGACCGGCGGACGTACCAATCACCAGCAGCGGCAAGCCCATGCCCAGACTGAGCGCGAACAGTGATACCCCACCCAGTACGGCATCGCCACTGATCCCGATGTACAGGAGGATTCCTGCCAGTGGGGCCGCCACGCAAGGCCCGACCACCAGCGCCGAAAGGAAGCCCATCACCGCGGCGCCTATATAGGTGCCCGCGGACTGCCGGTTGCTGAAATCGTTCAGGCGCGCCTGCCAGCTGGCCGGCAACTGAAGCTGGTAGACATCGAACATGGCCAGGGCGAGCAGGACGAAAATGACACTGATCCCGCCGAGGATCCAGGGGTTCTGAAACGCGGCCTGCAGGTTGTTGCCGAACAGGCCGGCCGCGACGCCGGCCAGGGTATAGGTCAGGGCCATTGCGAGCACATAACTCAAGGAGAGCAAAAATGCCTGGCGCGTCGTGACCTGGGTACGCTGCCCGATGATCAGACTGGACAGGATCGGGACCATCGGAAGGACACAGGGGGTGAAGGCCAGCAGCAATCCGAAACCGAAGAAACCGGCAAGGTTCAACCACAGGTTTCCCTCCGCCAGGGAACGCGCGATCTTGTCCTCCGCCGAGCCCTCGCCGACACCCGCCATCGCCGCCGCGCTACTGGCCACCGGTGCGGTGGCCGTCATGACCGGCAGCTCCAGACGCACTGTCCGCTTCATTGGCGGATAGCAAAATCCCTGATCCGCACACCCCTGGTATCCCACTTCCAGCGTGATCGTTGTCGGCGCCGCACCCTGTCGCTCCACCGGCACAGCGGCCTGCATCGGTCCATGAAACACTTCCATGCGACCGAAATACTCATCCTCCTTGAACTCCCCCGGAGGAAACCGGGCCTCCCCCAGCGCGATGCCGACGGGAGATTCCGTCAATCGAAATGTGAATTTGTCGCGATAGAGGTAATAACCATCCGCGATCATCCAGCGCGCGGTGATCGTGCCGGGATCAGAGACATCTGCGGAAAAAACGAAGGCGCGGTCCGGCTCGAGGAATTCAGGCCCGGCTCCGCCCAGGCCGAGCCGTTCACCGATGGAGGCAAGCGGAGAGGATGCGCCGACGTTTTCGGAGGCGAAACCGGCAGAGCAGATCAGCAGCGAGACCAGAAGGCCTAACACGGGAATCTTGATCATGGTATGCGCGAAACTCGGTAGAGACAGGAATGAAATCAGAGCGAGACGGGCAGAAGCTGACAACCCGTCGCCCGCACGCCGTAGACACGCGGACGTTGCACCAAGCGCGTCGAACAAAACGCCACAATACTAACACATGTCCGACACAGGAATCGTGAGCATGAGAAACGCGGAAACCTGCCTATTGATGTCGGAAGCGCCTGTGAAAACTTGATCACGCTGTCCTGGTTATGCCAACCAGCGCACATCGTTTTCATCAGCCTGCGCGGCAATTCTCCGCGACCCAGGCGAGGTACGCCGATGACCCGGCCGCGATATCCAGGGCGATGATCTCGGGCAGCTCATAGGGATGAGAGGTGCGAATCCGCTCCTCGAGCCGCGGGTATACTGTCCGCGCCACCTTGATCAGCAGCAATACCTCGTTCCCTTCTTCAATTACGCCCTTCCAGCGGTAGATGGAACGGAGACCAGGAACGATATTGACGCAGGCCGCAAGCTGCTCATCAATCAGCGCCCCGGCGAACTCACGCGCCGCCGTCTCATGCGGATACGTGGTGAGAACGAGATAGTGGTCCGCAGGCATGCGCTTCAACATACACCATCGGTGACGGCGATCAAAGGTGTTATAGTGGCAACGCATGGCTTATCTGATCCTGCCCCTGATCATCGCGTTTCCGCTGCTCGAACTGTATGTCCTGATCAAGGCAGGCGGCATGCTCGGCGCGATACCCACCATAGCCCTCGCGGTCTTCTCGGCCGTGCTGGGAGCCCTGCTGCTGCGCTGGCAGGGATGGGTGGCCCTGCAGCGGGTGCGCGCCACCCTCGCCCGCGGCGAATTGCCGGCGCGGGAGTTGCTTGACGGCCTGTTCGTGCTGATCAGCGGGGTGCTGTTGCTGATCCCCGGCTTCATTTCCGACTTTCTCGGGCTCCTCTGCCTGATCCCCGCCGTGCGCCGGATTCTCGTCCGGACCGTGATGCCCACGCCGCCACGCACCCCCGACAACCGCCAGGCGGCGCCCGCCAGCGGGGGGCGCCGCCCCCGCGTCATCGAGGGCGAGTACTGGAAGGAACAGATCAAAGATTGATCGATTGCAGGTTCTGCCGAGCAAGCCCCCTTGACTCCCGCGCGACCGCCCCTATTATTACTGGCACTCACAGGGAATGAGTGCTAAGGATCTTGCGAATTCGTCGCCTTGAGCGACACTAATTAATTGTTTCATAAATAAATATGGAGGCATCCACATGAAAATCAAACCCTTACATGACCGCGCCGTGATTCGTCGGCTGGAAGAGCAGCGTACCAGCCCGGGCGGCATCGTCATCCCCGACTCGGCGGCGGAAAAACCGATCCGCGGGGAAGTGATCGCCGTCGGCAAGGGCAAAATAATGGAAAACGGCAGCGTCCGCCCGATGGATGTCAAAGCAGGCGACAAGGTCCTGTTCGGTAAATATGCCGGTACGGAGATCAAGGTTGACGGTGAAGAACTGGTTGTGATGCGCGAAGACGACATCATGGCCGTCATCGAAGGCTAAGCGCCGCTCGAACCCTATCAGTCAAGCATTCAAGAGGACTCAAATCATGGCAGCAAAAGAAGTCAAATTCAGCACCGACGCCCATCATCGCATGCTGAACGGGGTCAACATCCTGGCCGACGCCGTCAAGGTGACCCTCGGCCCCAAGGGCCGTAACGTCGTTCTGGAAAAGAGCTTCGGCGCACCCACCATCACCAAGGACGGCGTCTCGGTCGCGAAAGAGATCGAGCTGAAGGACAAGTTCGAAAACATGGGCGCCCAGATGGTCAAGGAAGTCGCCTCGCAGACCTCCGACATCGCCGGCGACGGCACCACCACCGCGACCGTGCTGGCCCAGGCCATGCTGCGTGAAGGCATGAAGGCCGTCACCTCCGGCATGAACCCGATGGATCTGAAGCGCGGCATCGACAAGGCCGTCATCGCGGCGGTCAAGGAGCTGCAGAAAATCTCCAAGCCCTGCACTGACAACAAGGCGATTGCCCAGGTTGGTTCCATCTCGGCCAACTCCGACGAGAACATCGGCGGCATCATCGCCGATGCGATGTCCAAGGTGGGCAAGGAAGGCGTAATCACGGTGGAAGAGGGATCCGGGCTTGCCAATGAGCTCGAGGTCGTCGAAGGCATGCAGTTCGACCGCGGCTACCTGTCGCCGTATTTCATCAACAATCAGCAGAACATGTCCTGCGAGCTGGACAGTCCCTACATCCTGCTGCACGACAAGAAGATCTCCAACATCCGCGAGCTGATCCCGATCCTGGAAGGCGTCGCCAAGTCCGGCAAGCCGCTGCTGATCGTCGCCGAGGACGTGGAAGGCGAGGCGCTGGCCACCCTGGTGGTCAACCACATCCGCGGCATCGTCAAGGTCGCGGCCGTCAAGGCGCCCGGCTTCGGTGACCGTCGCAAGGCCATGCTGGAGGACATCGCGATCCTGACCGGCGGCCAGGTCATTGCCGAAGAGGTTGGTCTGTCGCTGGAAAAGGCCACGGTTAGCAGCCTGGGCAGTGCGAAGAAGGTGCAGATCTCCAAGGACAACACCACCATCATCGACGGCGCCGGCAAGGCAGCCGACATCCAGGCGCGTGTGCAACAGGTCCGCGCCCAGATCGAGGATACCAGCTCCGACTACGACAAGGAGAAGCTGCAGGAGCGCGTGGCCAAGCTGGCCGGCGGTGTGGCCGTGATCAAGGTTGGCGCCGCCACCGAGATCGAGATGAAGGAAAAGAAGGCCCGCGTCGAGGACGCCCTGCACGCCACCCGTGCGGCGGTCGAGGAAGGCATCGTGCCCGGCGGCGGCGTGGCGCTGCTGCGCGCCCTGCAGGCAATCAAGAGCCTCAAGGGCGACAACCATGACCAGGATGTCGGCATCAATATCGCCCGCCGCGCCATGGAAGAACCCCTGCGCCAGATCGTCGCCAATGCCGGCGACGAGCCGTCGGTGATTCTGAACAAGGTCGCCGAGGGCAAGGGCAGCTTCGGTTACAACGCGGCGAACGGCGAGTTCGGCGACATGATCGAGTTCGGCATCCTGGATCCGACCAAGGTCTCGCGTACAGCTCTGCAGAACGCGGCATCCGTCGCCGGTCTGATGATCACGACCGAGGCGATGATCGCCGAGATCCCGCAGGACGACAAACCGGCCGGCGCCCCGGACATGGGCGGCATGGGTGGAATGATGTAAGCAAGCGCTGGCGCAAGCCGGTTCGCTGGAAAGCAGAAAGCCCCGCCGGGCGATGCCGGGCGGGGCTTTTTTATGCGATATCGTTCGCTATGAATGAGAGATCGCCCGATATCCCCTGTCGTCATCCTCGCTGTCCTCCAGACGCAGTCCGTTTACCTCCGCGCTCTTCTCGACATCCTTCTCTTCCAGGTCGATGCGCAGGCGGAGGTTGTTCTGGGAATCGGCATTCCGCAGCGCCTCTTCATAGGAGATGCGTCCAGCCTTGTAAAGCTTGTACAAGGCGCCGTCGAAGGTCTGCATCCCTAGATTCTCCGACTTCTCCATGATCTCCTTGATCTTGTGCACCTCGCCCTTGAGGATCAGATCGCTGACCAGCGGGGTGCCCAGCAGGATCTCGAAGGCCGCGGCGCGCTTGCCATCCAGGGCGGGAACCAGTCGCTGCGACACGATACCGCGCACGTTGAGCGACAGATCCATCAGCAACTGGTTGCGGCGGTCTTCCGGAAAAAAGTTGATGATGCGATCGAAGGCCTGGTTGGCGTTGTTCGCATGCAGGGTGGAGATAGCGAGGTGGCCGGTCTCGGCGAAGGAGATCGCGTACTCCATGGTATCGCGGTCACGCACCTCGCCGATGAGGATCACATCCGGCGCCTGACGCAGGGTGTTTTTCAGGGCATCTTCATAGGTAGCGGTGTCGTCACCCACCTCGCGCTGGGTAATGATGGAGCGCTTGTGGTTATGGATGTATTCGATTGGATCCTCAATGGTGACGATATGGCCTGCGCTGGTGCTGTTGCGGTAATCGATCATTGAGGCCAGCGAAGTCGACTTACCCGAGCCGGTGGCGCCGACGAACAGGATCAGACCGCGCTTCTGCATCACCAGCTTGCTCAGGATCGGAGGCAGACCCAATTCCTCCATGCTGGGAATCTTGACCTTGATGTTACGGATCACGAGCCCGATGTGATTGCGCTGCTTGAAGATATTGACGCGGAAACGCCCGATGTTCGGGTCGGCAACCGCGAGATTCATCTCTGGACTCCTTTCGAAGGCCGCCTGCTGCTCCGCATCCATTAATTTATATGCGATCAATTTGGTTGCGCCCGGCGGGATGGGCGACTTGTCGATCGGCTTGATCTGTCCATGGATGCGCATTGAGGGTGGGGCCCCGACCGTCAGAAACAGATCGGACCCCTCTTTTGCGACCATTAACTTCAGATAATCGGTAAATTCCATGAATGCCTCTTCGCCGGCCAGGGTATGAAGAATTTGGCTGCTCCTCCGGTGTTACTATCGACTGGAGCTCAATCCGGCTTGAGCGACCGGGTTCTCACTTCCCGGCCGTGACGCGCCGGTTGCCGGGGCACGACCGGTCTTTTATGCTGTACACATGAAATCTTCCCACCCTGCAGCGGGCCCCGCGCACCGCACCCTTGCCGACAACCTGCTGCCTCCCGCCCTGCAACAGAAGATCGAGTTGTACTGGGAGCAATACGCCGCCGCCGCGCAAGAGCACGGCATACCGCTGCCACGGCATCCTGAAACTCTGGGGGTGCTGCGCCGGGTATGGGCCTACAGCGGATTCGTGGCGCACAATTCGATTGAAGACCCGGCGCTGTTGCAAGAACTGCTGGAAAGCGGCGATCTGCTGCTGGGCTACACGTCCGATCGCTATGCGCAACTGACCGCGCGGGCGTTGTCGAAGCTGCGCGGCGAGGGCGACCTGGACCGCACGCTGCGTGGCCTGCGGCGCCGGGAAATGACGCGCATTGCCTGGCGCGATCTCGCGGGCTGGGCCAGCCTGGAGGAAACACTGCGCGAACTGTCCCGGCTCGCGGAGGCGTTGATCGACGGCGCCGCGGGCTGGTTGCATGCGAACCTCGCGCGAACCCGGGGTGCGCCGCACGGAATGAAGACCGGCGCATCGCAAAGCCTGGTCGTCCTCGGCATGGGAAAACTCGGCGCCTATGAGCTCAATTTTTCTTCCGATATCGATCTCATATTCGCCTACCCGGAAGAGGGCACCACCCGCGGCCGGCGTCCGCACGTGTATAACGAGGAATTCTTCACCGAGCTCGGCAAGCAACTGATCCGCTGCCTCAGCACTCCGACCGAAGACGGCTTTGTCTTTCGCACCGACATGCGCCTGCGCCCGTTCGGGAACAGTGGTCCGCTGGTGATGAGCTTTGAACAGATGGAGGATTACTACCAGTCACAGGGCCGGGAATGGGAACGCTATGCCATGATCAAGGCGCGTCCTGTCGCGGGGGATCGTACGCAAGGCCGTCTGCTGCTCCAGTCATTACGCCCGTTTGTCTATCGCCGCTATCTGGATTTCAATGTGTTCGAATCCCTGCGTGAGATGAAGGCGCTGATCAACCAGGAAGTGGCCAAACGCGACCTGGAGGACAACATCAAGCTTGGACCGGGCGGTATCCGCGAGATCGAATTCATCGGCCAGACTTTTCAGTTGATACGCGGCGGCCGCGAACCCGCCCTCCAGGAACAGCAAATCCTGCTCATTCTGCGCCGGCTCGCCTCCGCCGGCCACCTGCCCGAGGAGGCGGCGACCGAACTGGAAAGCGCCTATCATTTCCTCCGCCGAGCGGAAAACCGCCTGCAGATGGCGGCCGATCAGCAGACACATCAGCTGCCGGACGACGCGACAGGACGCCAGTGTCTCGCCCTCTCGATGGGCTTTCCTGGCTGGGAAGAGTTTTCCCTCGCGCTCGACCGGCACCGCGCATGCGTGCAACGCCACTTCAACAAGGTGTTCAACATGCCGCGGCGGGAAGCCGGGGCAGCGGCGTCCACGGAAACGACGACGCCGGATTACGCCGCCCTTTGGTCCGGCACACTGAACGAAGAGCGGGGAATTGCCTTGCTGACGCATGCCGGATATCTGGACAGCGGGGAAATCCGCCGTCGCCTCGGCCTGCTGCGCGACGGCCACGTCTATCGCGCGCTCAGCGAACGCGGGCGCGCGCGCATGGATCGTGTCATACCGCCCCTGCTCGAGGCAGCAGCCGCGACACCACGACCCGACATCACCCTGGTCCGCCTGCTCGATCTGATCGAACAGATCGCGCGCCGTACGGCCTATCTGGCCCTGCTGGGCGAAAATCCCGTGGTGCTGACCCAGCTGGTCCGCCTGTGCGCAGCGAGCCCCTGGATCTCGGACATGCTGGCGCAGCAGCCCCTGCTGCTCGACGAACTGATCGACCCGCGCACCCTCTACGCCCCGCTGGACCGCAACGCGCTCGGGCACGAACTGCGGATTTCGCTGGGGGCAATCGCACCCGACGATCTCGAACAGCAGATGGAAACCCTGCGTCACTTCAAGCAATCGAATGTGCTGCGCGTCGCCGCCGCGGATGTCATGGAGGCGATCCCCCTGATGGTCGTCAGCGATCATCTGACCGAAATCGCCGAGGTCGTGCTCGCGGAGGTGCTGAAGCTGGCCGCAGGCCACCTGGCGCGACGCGGGCCTGGCGCCGGCCTGCCGCTCGAGCGCGGCTTTGCCATCGTTGCCTACGGCAAGCTCGGCGGCATCGAACTGGGCTACGGTTCCGATCTCGACCTGGTGTTTCTGCACGCGGCGGACCATGAGCCCGCGCTGGCGCAGGGCTATGCCCGCCTTGCGCAGCGCATCATCCACCTGCTCAATACCCATACCCCGGCCGGTATCCTCTACGAGGTCGACCTGCGTCTGCGTCCCAGCGGCAGTTCCGGCCTGCTGGTCAGCTCCCTCGCCGCCTTCGAAGACTACCAGCGCGATGCCGCCTGGACCTGGGAGCACCAGGCGCTGGTGCGCGCCCGCGTGGTCGCCGGCGATCCCGCCGTGGCGGCGGAATTCGACCGCATCCGCGCATCCACCCTGGCGCGCCCGCGCGACACCGGCCGCTTGCGTGGCGAGGTCAATGACATGCGCGAACGCATGCGGCGCGAGCTCGCTCGCGGCGGGGCGGGGCGTTTCGATCTCAAGCAGGACGGCGGCGGGATCGCCGACATCGAGTTCATCGTCCAGTACGCGGTACTGCGCTGGGCAAGCGAACACCCGGAACTGCTGCGCTGGACCGATAACATCCGCCTGCTCGAAACCCTGTCCCGCCTTGGCCTGCTTCCTGCGAACGATGCCCGCCTGCTTACCGAGGCCTACCGCTACTACCGCGCCGTGGTACACCGCCTGGCCCTGCAGGAGATAGAAGGCGCCGTGGTAGACGCCCCCGAATTTGGCACCCGGCGCGCGGACGTGGTGCGTATATGGAACGAACTCCTGTCACCGGCGGATAACCAGAAAACCGGGGGCAGACAGTGAAAACCGGCTCGAATTTCGTTACAATCGACCGCTCCCACCCGTCGCTGGATGGGATTCTCCCTCGAATCACTTAAAGATTGAATGCAGGAGCTTTCGCATGAGCATGGCGACAATGGATGACCGCGACGGAGTCATCTGGCTGGACGGCAAACTGGTCCCCTGGCGCGAGGCCAAGGTGCATGTCCTGACCCACACCCTGCATTACGGGCTTGGTGTCTTCGAGGGCGTCCGCGCCTACAAGACCGCGCGCGGCACCGCCATCTTCCGCCTGCAGGCCCATACCGACCGTCTGTTCCGCTCGGCGCACATCCTCAACATGCCCATGCCCTACGACAAGGCCACGATCAACCAGGCCATCGTCTCCGCCGTCCGCGAGTGCAAGCTCGAATCCGGCTACATCCGCCCGATGTGTTTCTACGGCGCGGAAGGCATGGGCCTGCGCGCCGACAACCTCAAGACCCATGTCATGGTCGCCGCCTGGGCCTGGGGCTCCTACATGGGCGAGGAAAACATGCAGAAGGGCATCAAGGTGCGCACCTCCTCGTTCACGCGCCACCATGTCAACATCACCATGTGCAAGGCCAAGGCGAACGCCAATTACCTCAACTCGATCCTTGCCCTGAACGAGGCGCTGGCCTGCGGCTGCCACGAGGCGCTGCTGCTCGACAACGAGGGCTATGTCACGGAGGGCAGCGGGGAAAATTTCTTTCTGGTGCGCGACGGCGTCCTCTATACCCCGGAGCTAACCTCGGCGCTGGACGGCATCACCCGCGCGACCGTGATCCAGCTCGCGCAGGACCTCGGCATCACGGTACGGGAAAAGCGTATCACGCGCGATGAGGTGTATATCGCCGACGAGGCCTTCTTCACCGGCACCGCCGCCGAGGTGACCCCGATCCGCGAACTCGATAGCCGCGCGATCGGCCACGGCGCCCGCGGACCGGTCACCGAGAAGCTGCAGAGCATCTATTTCGATCAGGTACACGGCCGCCGCGCCGAATACGGCGAATGGCTGACCCACGTCTGAGGTAATGCCCATGCCCGGCCAACGCCGCGAGGAGCACGAGACCCCGATCGACGCGCGCGGCTACTTCCGTGTCAGCCGCGCCGAGCTGCCGCTCCACTGCCCTCCCCCAGGCACCAGCCTGTGGAATTCACATCCGCGCGTGTTCCTCCCCATCGAGGAATCCGGCGAGGCAGTATGCCCTTACTGCGGCGCCCGGTACGTACTCGACGGCAACCGCTGACACCACATTACTTTTCGCTGTCGAAGCGGTAACCGAACCGCTCGATATCCTCGCGGTAATGCGCGGCCACCCGCTCCGCCAGATCGTCCGTGTAATAGCCCCGGTAGTCGCGCCGGTCCGTCGCCGTGCGGCGCTGCGGCAGTGGCGCCGCCTCGAATCCGATGCGCCTCAGGATATAGGCGTAATCCTCCTCCAGCCGCTCGAACCGTCCGATGAAATCGATGATCGCATTGCCGTGCTGGTCAGTCACATAGTCGCTCTGGCGCTCGACGGAGATATCCATATGGTACTGATAGGGCCGTTCGGGATCGAACTTGTAACGGATGAAGCTCGCGAAGTCATCGATGCCTTCCATCAGATGCGGGCGCTCGCGGCGGATGTGATGGAACGAGCTCACCTGCAAATCCCAGGGATTGCGTACGAAACAGAACTTGAACAGGGACTGGTAGAACTCATGCGGCAGCATCTCACGCGCGGCGATGGCCTTGGCATGACGCGGCAGCTTGCACGCCAGCCGGTGACCGCTCATATGACTCATGCGACTGCAGAGGAACATCGGGATGCGCCACGGGTCGGCCCACATGCGGCGCTGCAGCGCCGCGCGTACGCTGGTCCCCCCGGTCTTGGCGATGTGTACAAACAGAAAGCGGTAACGGTGCGACAACAACATCAGGGTCAGGCTCCTCGGTCGATCATGCCCAGCGCAGTCAGGTAGGCGCGCGCGCTGTTCTCAACGGTATAGTCCGCCGCCGCCCGGCGCAACTCGGTCGCCGGCAGCGGATCGTCCAGGGTCGCGGCCATCGCGCGCGCCAGCGCCGCGTCATCGCCGACAGGCACAAGGGCGCCGTAACGACCCGCGTCCAGCAGCTCGCGCGGCCCGCTCGGGCAATCAGTGGAAACCACCGGCACGCCCAGCGCGAGCGCCTCAGTCAGCGCATTGGGCGAGCCCTCCCAGGCGGAGGACAATACGAACAGACGCGCGCGCGCCAGGAAACTGTAGGGATTTTCGGCGAAACCGGGAAAGGCGACATCGGCCGCAACCCCGAGCCGGGCGGCCAGCGACTCGTACTCAGCCCGCATCCGCCCACGTCCCAGCAGAATCAGCCGGCAGGCGCGCCCGGCGCGCAGGCGGGCAAAGGCGCGGATCAGCGTGACGAAATCCTTCTGCTCGGTGAAACGCCCCATGCCGAGGATGACTGGCGGTCCGGCGGGCTCAATCAGCCATGGATGCGGCGCTTCTTCCCGCGCCAGCGCGTCGAGTCCGGGCGTCACCACCGGGTTGCGGATCACCTGCAGCCGCGCCGCGGAGCCGCCCATCGCGCGAATGTCATCCGCCACGCCCTGAGACACCGCCACAACGGCGTCGGCCCGGGGATAGAAACGACGCACCGCCCAGGCCCAGAGGGCATAGCGGAACTGGCTCTTGCGCTCCAGCGCGGCGGACACCGTGGTGCCGATCCGGCCAACCACCCGGACGGGAATCCCGCTCAAACGGCGCGCCCACAGCGCGAGCAGCAAGGCGCGATGCTTGGCGGCCAGCAGCGCAGAGGGACGTGCCGTGCGCAGGTAACGCACCAGGGCGGGCAGATTCGCGAAGGTATGGCGGCTGCCCAGCCTGATGACCCTGATCGTGGACGGCAACTGCGCGAGGCGCGGGCTCGCCGCCTTGATCAGCAGCAGATCGATCTCCACACCGCGAGCGGCCATCCCACACAGCAGATTGATCATCATGCGCTCGACACCGCCATCGCCCGAGAACGATACCAGGACGGCCAGGCGCCGCGGCTTCCCGTTCATTTCGAAACCGGTGCGCCGACCGACAGAACGCGCCACTGACACGATATTCCTGCCGGATTTCCCATTCGCGCGCTGTCAGGCATCGCCTTTTTCGGCCACCAGAAAATATCCCAGCGGGTACTGGGTACCCGTCTTTGCGGACAGTCTGCGCCCCGTGCCCGTCTTCAGGAAAAGACTCGTCAGGTACTGTATCGGTGCAGCAAGCGACCTGAAGCGCTTGGCCAGCAGGTCGGCGAATATCTCCGGTATGCCGCCGACCGGCTGCAGCAGGACTACCCTGAAACCGGCGAGGCTGGCGAACCGTCTGAGCGCGAACTCGGTATATCGGTAATAATCATGCGGCACTTCATGCAGGCGATAGAAGAACGGGGTGTTCATCATCACTATGGCCTTGTCCGCCGAGATGCGCGCCATTTCCTGCCACAGGTTTTCGGGCCGGGGTATGTGCTCCAGCACATCCGAAAGTATGATGGTATTGAATCCCCCGTCAGGAAACGGTAATCGCCCGCCAAGGTCACACACATGATCCAGATGCTGACTCTTATGCGGGGAATTCTCCCAGTCAATACAAACAACCTCGGTCGCGTAATTACGATATGCCCCAAAGAGCGGTACCAGACCACACCCGAGATCAAGCAATCGCCCGTGCACAAACCTTGGAATATGGGTCTGATACAGACCCGCGGTAATATCCGCGATCAGTCTGGAGCTTTTACCGACAACACCGGGGTCTCGCGACGCCATCAGCCTGTCACCCCGGAAGACGTACTTGCTTGGCGTCCAGTTCGCTTCGTTGATCATTTTATCGAATCAATTTATATTCATCTGCCGCCATCTTGGACAGTCCGGCCGGACGATCGGTTGGCAAGTCGGCGCGCACGACTTCCACTGCCCGGCGCAGCGCATCAGCCTATCATAATGGCAGGATGACCGCCCCACATGTCGAGCACCCGATACCCAGCCATGACCGACGGATCCGCGCTCCTTTGCAAAGACGGACCCAAATGATCAGAACACCGGACAACAGCGATCCCGCCGCCTATACGAAGCTGACCAGATACCTGTGGATTTTCTGGGCTCAGGGCGAGGACAACGCGCCCTTTCTGGTAAAACACTGCATCTCATCCTGGCGCGCGTTCAATCCGGGATGGGATGTCCGGGTGCTCGATCGGGCGTCGCTTTGGCAGACCATTGATCTGGAAGGCCTGGAGAATCGCCAGGATATTCCGTTGCAGGCGCTCTCCGATATCATCAGGGTAAAACTTCTGACATGTCACGGCGGCGTCTGGGCCGATGCCAGCCTGTTCTGCGCGCGACCACTGGATGACTGGTTGCCTCGTTATTATCACGATCATTTCTTTGCATTTGCCAGTGAAAAGCGCGACCGCATCATGACTACATGGTTTCTGGCAGGGAATGCGCAAAGCGAACTCCTGAGTCAGTGGGCTGCGGACATGGTTGAATTCTGGCTTGCCAACCGATTCCGGGGAGACACTTACTGGGGCCGGCAGCTTATCCGGAAACTCATGAGCCTGAGAAAGCGGCATATCGTATCGAACGATATCTGGTTCTCGCGGTTTGTGCTCAAGAGACTGAGACTGTTTCCCTACCCGATAAACATGTACCTTTTCGAACGCATGTTGGAGCGGAATCCGTATCTGAAGACCCTCTGGGAAGGCAGAACGCCCCTGTATGATACGCCGGCAGAGCATCTGCAAAATATGCTTGGCATGAACGCCCCGATCAGCGAGGCCTCGAAGACCTTCATCGTCGGCGGCGCTGTCCCCGTCCACAAATTGAATTGGCGGCAGGACAGGGGTTCTGCCGCGAAGGGTTCGAATCTCGAACTACTGCTCACACTGCCCCATTCCGGCAAGGAATATTGATGCAATGACAGGCGCACCGTTCTTCACGATATTTCTCCCGACCTACAATCGCGCCTACTGTCTTGGCGAGGCCATCGCCAGCTGTTACAAATCGACGTTCCGCGATTTCGAGCTGATTGTCGTCGACGACGGCTCGACCGACGACACACGCGCCCTGGTAGAGCATATGAAGCAGGAGAGCTATCGTGACCTCAGGTATGTCCACCAGGAAAACCAGGGGAAACATGTGGCGTTCAACCATGCGGTCCGCCTGGCCAGGGGGACTCTGTTTCTCACCCTGGATTCAGATGACACCCTGCAGGAGAACGCCCTCGAAAAGATCCACGAGCTCTGGCGGTCGATGTCCGCCGAGGAACATGAAACGTTCGCCAGCATCGAGGTCCGCTGCATCGAAAACGGTGTCGCATCCTCGGCCTACCCGGAACCCTACCTGGATTCCACCTATGTCGAACGACGACTGATCTGCCGCTCGCAGGGCGAAAAACGGAGCGCATACCGGGCGGAAGTCTTGCGGGTATATCCCTACCCGGTGTTCGAAGGTGAGCGCTATTGCCGGCCGGGGCTCATCGATATCCGCATCGCGAAACGGTACAAGACCCGCTTCTCCAACATTATTGCCATCAATGCCGGACACCTTCCCGATGGCATAGGGGCGAACAGACGACGGGTCATTGCCAGCGCGCCCCGCGCCTACCGGCAATATTTTCTCGAGGAGATCCGGGAACACAGCCCATACAATACAAAGCGCAACCTGCGCAGTTACTACAAACGCTTTTCCCGATCTTCTTTCAATGCGCGCATCGGTTTTTTTCAGCAGTACCGGGAAGTTCCCGACAAGCTGCGGCTGGTACTGGCCGCCCCGGAAGCCTATCTGGGCAGCCTGGCCGACCGGTTCAGCCTGGCGAAATCGCGCCGTCACGCCAGGCCGGCATAACGCGCCAGCGCCGGTTCGCGTCTCCAACCGGTCCTCACGCGAACCAGGACGACCGCGGCTGGCAAGACACGCATCAAATGTCTGCCGACTGGCCTGATCGCAAATGCCCAGCCCCGAGTCCGGCACACGCATCACGGCGGGTCTGACCACCCGCCGCGCGCTTTCGTCTCAGCGAACCCGTTTGCTTCCTCATGCTAACATTGAGCCAGTTCATACCGCAGGGAAGCATGAGATGAGGGTCTGGGGACAGAAATCGGCCAGGGACGCTGGAGCGGCAATCTCCTGTCTCGACCGTAACTTCCCCAGCGCTTACCCAAGGGCGCGTGCCCCCGTCCTGGCCTGGATCGCGCTGTTCGCACTCGTTCTTTTTGCACTGTCCAACTTCATCGAGCCAACCCTGGCACGCAAGGGTGAATGGCTCCTGCTTATCGCCACACTGCTCGCGTGCGGACAGATCCGGCGAGAAGACCCGGATGCCTGGCTGTATATCGCAATGTTCCTGTTTCTGGGTCTGATGCTGTGGATGAACTGGCGGGCGGCAAGAGAGTGGGGGGCCGGATATGATCATTTCTCATACACCCGGGACTACATGCGATTGTTCTGGTTTCTGATGGCCGGATGGTGGCTCGGCGGCAGGGAGCGCAACATCTTCGTACTCTTCGCCATTGCTGTCGCCGCCTTGTTCATCACGATCCAGAGCGAGGGAGGCCTCAGTTCCTGGGTGCGCTTGCTCAAGGGTCATCGCGTCGATTTCAACCTTCATAACGCGGAACATGTCGGCCTTCTCTTCGGCTCGGTCCTGATCGGATTGCTGAGCTTCATGTTCCGCTTCTTCGATAACCGGCGCCGGCTCGCCGCCCGCATGGCATGGGCGATGTTGTGGCTGCTCCTGTTTTCCGGTACGACGGCCGTCGTGCTCGGCGCCCAGACCCGGCAGACCTGGCTGGGATTTGCGCTGGCAATGATCGCCTCACTGGCCTTCCTCCTGAGCAACCGCCTATCGGGCAACTTTCCCGTCAAGCGCCTGATCGGGATCTCGGTCGCGATCGGCCTGGTCATCGCGGCCGGTCTCTCGACGAACTCCTTCGATCGCATGGTCAAACGCGTCACCGTCGAACTCAACGGCGTCGAACTTCTTCAGATGGACGACATTAATATAGCCCAGGTCAACAGCTCCACTACCCGGCTGATATTGTGGAAGACCGCATTTGACGCCATATCGAAAAGACCCTTACTGGGTTACGGCGGCGCCGCGCGCAAGATCGTGATCGAACACGCCGACCTGCCTGCGAGTATCAGAAAGTATGGTCACTTCCATAACAGCTATCTCGAACTCTGGCTCAGCTATGGTATTGCAGGCCCACTGATCTTCATCGCCATGCTGGTCATACTCGGCAGGCGACTCATGCAGGCCTGCCGCAGCGGTCATGTCACCATGGATTTCGCCGTGTTCGGCGTGGCCTGGCTGGTGTTTTTCGCCGTCGCAAACATGTTCGAATCCTATGTGAGCTACCGTACGGGCGCCTACCTGATGCTTATCGTCGGCGGAGCCCTCTACAGCATCGCCATCCCCGCACGGCGGGCGGCGCGGACGGTATAGAATGCGAGGAAGTGAATTGATCGCACGGCGCACCAGCCGGGGAAACCGCCGGGCAGTTCCGCGAAATCCATGCGTATCGCACTGACAGTACCGGCGCTCGACGGAGGCATTGGCCGTAACCTCGTGAACCTGGCCTCAGGTTGGCGGGACACCGGCATCGACGTCGATATTATCGTCGATCACCGCTGCCCGACGGAGCCACCCGACATCCCGGCCGGGGTCACCGTGATTGAAAGCGGCGGCTCACATCCGGTCGTCAAGCTGCCGTGGCTGATTCGTTACTTGCGTGACCGCCGCCCCGCGGGCATCCTGACACCCGTGGCGCGACATACGGTGTGGGCCCTGCGCGCCAGGACCTGCAGCCGCGTTCCCGTTTCCGTCGTGGCCAATGTCCACAACGATTACCGCATGACACTGCAGGCGCTCCGTCCCGGTAAACGCCGCAGTCGTATCGCCGTGCTGCGCCGGTATTACCCCCGCTGCGACGCCATCGTGGCGGTATCCCACGGGGTCGCCCGGTCATTCTCTCAGCTTGCCGATATCCCGGAAAACAGACTAACGGTCATCCCCAACCCTGTCGTAACACCATCACTGGCAGCGCTTGCCGAAGACTCGCCCGGCCATCCCTGGTTTGATGCGCCGGAGATACCGGTCATCATCTGGGTTGGGCGAATGGAGCCGCAAAAAAATGCCATGTTGCTCATTGAAGCCTTCGATCGATTGCGCGCAACGACACCATGCCGGCTCGCCTTCGTGGGCACGGGCTCGGAACAGCCCGGACTCATTGAGCGCGCCCGCACCTCGCCCTTCCGGGATGCGATCGTCTTCCTTGGCCACCAGAAAAATCCCTATGGTTTTATGCGCCGGGCGGCGGTACTCGCGCTCTCATCAGACTGGGAAGGATTCGGAAACGTTGTGGTCGAAGCCATGGCGCTGGGCATTCCCGTAGTTTCAACGGATTGTCCAAGCGGACCCGCCGAGATCCTGGAAAACGGCCGCTGGGGTCCGCTCACGCCATGCGGCGATGCCGCGGCCCTGGCCGCGGGCATCAGGCAGTGCCTGGAACAGCCGCTGGCGCCCGCCGTCCTGCAGGAGGCGGCGCAGCGCTATCGATCCGATGTCGTGGCGAAGCGCTATTTGCACTTGTTATCGGGCGGGACGCCTCCGAACGGGGGCTGATGACTGAATGTGAACACCCTCCCCGGGGATGCATCCCCGGCCGCCTATGGATAAGGCATATTGTTATATGTCCGGGCGCCCGGGCGGAACTCCGGCGAGAACAGATCGCTGCTCGCCTCGTAGTAATCGCCCCGGACTGCCAGGAGACCCAGCAGGGTATTGTCCAGGACATCAAGCTGGTAAGGCCGCGCGCGCACGGCTTCACGATCGAATGTCCCGTCGCTGAACCCCGGGGAAGACCAGAAGATCAGGGGGATCTCGTACATGGACCGCACGCGGGAATTGTGGCCGGAGAAATTGGTGTAGTGGGCCACATCTTCACCGTGATCAGGCGCAAACAGCCAGGCCGTAGGAGTGCGCGCGGCGTGTGAACGCGCCATATCGATCATCTTGCTCAACAGATAATCCATATACACCATGGCGTTGTCGTCTTGATTTCGCAACATGACAGCCCAGGGCGCCCGCCCCTGCTCGAGCAACTGCCGGGTAATGTCATCTTCCGCATCGTCGAAAATCGCGAATGGCTCCGGATAGCGGAAATGATACGCAGGATGGGCCCCCAGCATGTGCAGAATGATGAATTTGCGCGGCGCGGGATCGTCGAGCGCCCGCTGAAATTCCGGCAGCAGAACCTCATCATAGGACCCCTCGCCGCGCGACCCGCCCTTGTTGGTAAGCGTGGTCACATCGGCGTGAGAAGAGATGATGGACACGGCGCCCTGCCGGTCCGTACTGTGGTTCGATAACCAGAAGGTCTTGTAGCCGGCACGGCTGGCCATCGTCAGGATGTCCGGCTGCTTCGCCCAGAGATTCGGTTTCTGCAGTGTGGCCGGCGTGAAAATCTGCTTGATCGAACCGTCGGTGCCGGGAAATCCGGTGAGGACATCCTGGAAAACGAGAAGATCGTCCGCCATACCCTGCAGCCGCGGAGTCGTTTCGCGTGGATAACCGTATAACGACCAGTTCAGGCGCGTGGTGCTCTCGCCCAGCATGAAGACCACCGTCCGCGCGCCCTCGCCGGCATATTGCATCGACTGGAGATGCGGGTCACTCAGCGTCGAGCGCAACTGTTCCTGCAATTGGCGGGTCTTCTCGATTTCGTATTCCCATTTGGCATAGCGGATCGGGAAATACAGAAACGGATCCGCCTTGCGCATCGTCGGATTCAGATGCACCAACAGAAACAGGCCGCCGAAGGTCAGCAACGGCCAATTACGCCGCTTTGACCTGCCACCCGCGCCCAGACTCCGGCCGCTCGTGAGCGGGTGATAGCGGCCGCTCGCCCAGGCCGCAGATGCGAACAGCAACAGCGCCAGGGCAAAAAACGCGGAATGCTTCATCATGCCGCGGCTGTTGGCGATCACGAACTCCGCCGCCTCGCCGCCGTTGCTGTTGAAGAGCGCCTCGATGACAATGCCATCGTCATGTGAAACACCGAAGAAGTCACGCAGAAAGGCCTCCACGGCGAGGATGAACACGAACGGCGTCACCACGCCGATTGCCCACCCGCTGCCGACGCCGCCCCGGGTGGTTGCACGGGAGGCGGACCAGGAGGAAACGGCAAGTACCGCCAGCCCTCCGAGCAGCGCCGATTTTCCGGCCTGACTGTAATTGAGCAGATCCATCGACCAGTAGGCACAGGGAATGAGCAGAAATGCCCCCAGACGGATCAACAGAAAAATACCCATACACCCTCTGATCGAAATTGCCGGCGAATAATCGAATCGGACAATTATACCGCCTGCACATCACCCCCGATGCCAGAATCCACGTCCGGCCGGGACTGCGCGGGTGCATCGTGGCGTGCTTAGGCAATGAAAAACGTCTGTGTTACTATCCTGTCGGATATCGCCCGGAGGTCAATGCGCGGAAGAAGGAACTGAACCGCCCGAAAAACCGCAAACCAGGCGGAGACGGCCGGTCAGTATCCGCGGGCTCTCTGCTCGAAGGATGCAACTGTCACTCGCAGCCATAAAGTCTCCGCTCATCTCTCCGATATCCCTGCGCACCCGGCGTACCGCATCCATTCGGATGACGCTCGATACGTGCGCGCCATCCGGGCAACCCAGGAGTATTAGCTTTGCCGCTCTCACGGAGACAGACCACAGTGCCGACGCATAATCGCGGACGTCCCGGACAGCCGGCCTGACGCCATGTGCGGTATTGCCGGCATTTTTGGAACCCGACTGACGGACCCGAATCTCCTGTCGGCCATGGCAAGCCGCCTCGCGCACCGTGGACCGGATCATCAGGGAGTCGAGATCAATGACGGCGCGGGGCTGGCCCACACACGCCTGTCCATCATCGACCTCGGAGGCGGCAACCAGCCCCTGCACGCTGATGACGGTCAGTTGTGCCTGATCGCGAATGGCGAGATATACAACTATGTGGAACTGCGCGCCGAACTTGAGCGACGCGGACGCCGCTTCGCGACCGGCTCGGATTGTGAAACCATCCTGCACGCCTACGCGGAATACGGTGACACCTTTCTCGACCAGCTGCATGGTATGTTCGCCTTCGCCCTGCACGATCGCACGCGCCGCCGACTGATCCTCGCGCGCGACCGTCTCGGCATCAAGCCGCTGTTTCTCGCCCGCACCCCGGACGGCTGGGCCTTCGCCTCGGAGCTGAAGGCCCTGCTGCCGGTCATTGGAAAACCGGGCATCGACCCGCGCGCACTCGCCCAGTATCTGCAATGCCAGTTCAGCACCGGCCGCCGGACACTCTGGGCCGGAGTCGAGCGCGTGCTGCCCGGCGAAGTCGTTACGCTCGAGGCCAGCGGCGCGCCGTCACGCCGGCGCTACTGGTCGCCACAGGACATCGCGCCCGTCGCAACCCGCTTCGAGGACGCGGCGATGCAGTTCGACGAACTGATGCACACCGTCATGATCGAGCATATGCGATCCGACGTCCCCTTCGGTCTGTTCCTCTCGGGCGGACTCGATTCCTCGCTGCTGCTCGCGCTGCTGAGCCGGCTCAAGGGAGAGCCGATCCGCACCTTTTCGGTCGGATTCACCGACTCGCGGCGCGGTACCGAACTCGAACTGGCGGAACAGCTCGCAGCGCATTACGGCAGCCGGCATACCGTACTGCAACCGACCGGCCGGGACATGCTCGACCGGCTCGCGCTCAGTGTCTGGGCCGCGGACGACCTGATGCGCGACTTCGCCAACCTGCCCACCCTGATGCTGGCGGAGACGGCAGGCGCCGAACTCAAGGTGGTGTTCAGCGGAGAGGGCGGTGACGAGGTGTTCGGCGGTTATCACCGCTACCGCAGCGCACGACTCGAGCGCTGGATCAAGAATCTGCTCCATCCGGGCAGCGGCGGCTTCCGCACCACTGGCAACTTCCGCGGACTCGAACACGCCGTATTCGGCGAGACCCTGCGGGTCGCCGCCCGCGGCTGGCGCGAGGACTTCATCGCCGCCTGGCGGTCGGCGCCGCGCACATGGAGCGATCTGCAGCGCATGCAACTGGTGGATATCACAACGGCGCTGCCCGACAATCTGCTGGTCAAGGCCGACCGCCTGCTGATGGCCTTCGGGGTCGAGGGCCGCGTGCCCCTGCTCGATCACCGCGTGGTCGAATTCGGCCTCGCCCTCCCTGATACGCTCAAGATCGCACCGGGACACGGAAAGGAATTCCTGCGCCGCTGGGCGCAGCGCTATCTCCCGCCGGAGCATCTGCGCGCACCCAAGCGCGGCTTCAACGTGCCGATGGATGCCTGGTTGCAGGGGCCGACCCTGGACCGGCTGGAAAAGATCCTGTCCGGCTCGCCAGCCATTCGGGAATGGTTCCAGCCCCAGGCGGTAAGTCTCCTGGTGGAAAAACAGCGGCGCGGTCGCAACGCCACCCGCAACCTCGGCGCCTTGCTACAATTCGCCCTCTGGCACCGCATCTTCATCGAAGGAGATGGCGCGCGCCCCCCGTTACAGGACCCGCTGACCTGTCTCGCATGACATCGCCCCAGTCGCCGAGCCGCATTCTGATCATCCGCCTGAGCGCCATCGGCGACATCGTCATGGCCTCGCCGCTGATCAAGACACTGCGTCGCAGCTATCCGAACGCCCGGCTCAGCTGGCTGGCCGAACCCGCCGCCGCCGGACTGCTGCGCGACAATCCGGACCTGGACGAGGTCATCGTCTGGCCGCGCGCGGAATGGCGCGCCTTGTGGAACGCGCGGCGCTATCACGCCTGGTGGAGCGCCGTGCGCGATTTCGTCCGGGTGCTGCGGCGCCGGCGCTTCGACCTCGTGCTCGACGTGCAGGGCCTGCTGAAAAGCGCCGCATGGGCGCGCCTGAGCGGAGCGCCCGTGCGCATCGGACTGGGGTCGCGCGAGGGCGGCGCCCTGCTGATGACGCAGGTCATCGCGCGTCCCCGATCCGACGCGCGCATCGGATCGGAATATCTCCACCTCGCCCGGGAGCTCGGCCTCGACAGCGGTGACTTCGCGATGGACATCGCGCTCGGCGCGGATGATGAGGCATTCGCGCGCGCCCGCGCCGCCGAGACCGGACCCTACGCCGTACTCTGCCCGTTCACGACACGACCGCAAAAACACTGGTTCGAGGAACGCTGGCCAGAACTGGCGGAACAGCTCCGCGCGCGCTTTGGACTGACGCCGGTGCTGCTCGGCGGGCCGGATGCCCGGGAAGCGGCGGCGCGCATGCAGCAGGCCTGTCCGGCCCTGCGCAGTCAGGTCGGCGGCACGACCCTGACGCAGAGCGCGGCATTGATCAAACACGCCCGTTGCCTGATCGGGGTGGATACCGGCCTTACCCACATGGGCATCGCATTCAATGTGCCGACGGTTGCCCTGTTCGGTTCGACCCGCCCCTATCTTGATACCACGCGCGCGAATGCGCGGGTGCTGTATCACCGGCTCGAGTGCTCGCCGTGCCGGCGCCATCCCACCTGTGGCGGCGCCTATACCTGCATGCGCCTGATCGAAGTGAACGAAGTAGCGGATACACTGGCCGTCCTGATGCACGGGGAGACGCGCGCATGAAGATCGTGCACGTCGAGGCCGGCATGCATCTCTACGGCGGCGCGCAGCAGGTGCTGTATCTGCTCGAGGGATTGCGCGACCGTGACTGCGACAATCTGCTGGTCTGTCCGCCCGGCAGCGCAATCGCGCAAGCCGCGCGCACGCGCGGGCTGGCCGTCACGGAGCTGCCGCTGCGCGGCGACACCGACCTCGGTTTCGTGCCGCGGCTGCGCCGGCTCCTGCGCCGGGAACACCCCGACCTGATCCATCTGCACAGCCGGCGCGGCGCCGACCTGCTGGGCGGTATCGCCGCGCGCCTTGCGGGAATTCCCTGTGTGTTGTCGCGCCGCGTTGACAACCCCGAACCGGCCGCGTGGGTGCGCATCAAATACCGTCTTTACGATCGCGTCATCACGATCTCGGATGGCATCCGCCGCGTCCTGCTTGCCGAGGGCGTGGCGCCACAGCGGGTGGTGTGCGTTCCCAGCGCGGTCGATGCCGCGCCCTATGCGCACGCCTGCGAGCGTGACTGGTTCCTGGCAGAGTTCGATCTTCCACCCCAGGCGCGCGTGCTTGGCGTGATCGCACAACTGATCCCTCGCAAGGGTCATCGCCACCTGTTCGCCACGCTGCCAGAATTGTTGAGACGTCACCCCGATGTGCACGTGATCTGCTTCGGCAAGGGACCTCTGCACGCCGAGCTGGACGCCGCCATCGCGGCGGCGTCCTGGCGCGGGCGCGTGCGTCTGGCGGGATTTCGCAACGATCTCGCGCGCCTGCTTCCCTGCCTGTACGGCGTCGCGCATCCGGCCGAGATGGAGGGACTGGGCGTATCACTGCTGCAGGCCGCCGCCGCCGGCGTACCCATCGTGGCGAGCCGCGCCGGCGGCATCCCCGAGGTAGTGCGCGACGGCATCAACGGTATTCTTGTCCCGCCGGGTGACAGGGATGCGCTCGCCCGCGCGCTGGAAGACCTGCTGGCAGACCCGGGACGGGCGGCCGGGTTCGGACGGCGCGGCCGTGATCTGGTGAGGGAGGAGTTTTCCATCGACCGGATGGTGGATGGCAATCTGGGCGTCTATACGACGATCCTGGGCAACGGGCGGGGCTGAGGAGGAAACCGGTTCATGCGTTCCATGCACGTCATCGGCAGCCGTGAACTGGGGGGCGCGGAGAGTTTTTTCATGCGCCTGGTGCTCGGCCTCAGCGCGGCGGGCGAGGATGTCATCGCCGTCAGCCGGCCCGGCAGCCGTGTCAGTGGCGAACTCGAGGGGCGGCTCGCACAGGCCAGCACGCCGATGTTCAATCAGCGCGACCCCGTCTCCCGCTGGCTGCTGGGACGGACGATCCGACGCCGGCAACCGGATATCGTGCAAACCTATATGACGCGCGCGACACTGCTGACGCGACTGCCTGCCGGCCAGAGGCCGGTCCATATTGCGCGCCTGGGCGGTTACTACAAGATTGATCATTTCCGCCATGCCCACGCCTGGATCGGCAACACCAAAGGGGTGTGCGACTATCTGGTCCGGGGCGGCCTGCCGGCGGATAGGGTGTACCACATCGGCAACTTTGTCGGCACACCGGCCCCGCTGCAGGAAGGCGCGCGCGCGGAATTGCGCCGACAGCTCGCGCTTCCCGATGACGCCTGGGTGGTGCTTGCCGTCGGGCGTCACAAGGCCAAGAAAGGATTCGATCTGCTGCTCGCGGCGCTGGCGCAACTGCCGGAGCAGATCGCCGACCGACCGGTGTTCACCGTACTGGTCGGCGACGGGCCGCAACGCCCCGAACTGCAACGACAGGCCGCGCAACTGGGACTGGAACGTAGGCTGCGCTGGGCCGGATGGCAGACGGAGCCGGGGCCGTATTACGCGCTGGCTGACCTGTTCGTCTGCCCCTCGCGGCATGAACCGCTCGGCAACGTGATCCTGGAGAGCTGGTCACACGCGAGGCCCGTGCTGTCGAGCGCGAACGAGGGCGCGCTCGAACTCATCGACGATGGCGTCGACGGGATGCTCGTGCGCTGCGGCGAGGCGCCGCCGCTGGCGCGCGCCATCAAGTCCCTGCTGGAGGACGACGCGCTGCGTGCCGGGCTCGCGCGGGCGGGACTCGCCAAGGTCAACATGCAGTTCAGCCAGACCGCGGTCATCACGGCCTACCTGGACCTCTACCGGATGCTGGCACCCGCCTGAGCGGCGGCACTACGGCCTGTGCTCAGGCTTCCGCGGCGGGCGACGCGCCCGATGGCGTGCCCGCGCCTTCCCCGGTGAACTGCGCCCGATAGAGACGGGCATACGCCCCGCCCGCCGCCAGCAACTGCCGGTGCGTGCCTGTCTCGATAATGCATCCGTGCTCCAGCACCACGATACGGTCGGCGTTCTCCACCGTGGAGAGGCGATGCGCGATGATGATGGTGGTGCGCCCGCGGCGCAGGTTGTCGAGCGCCGCCTGCACCTGGCGTTCGGTCCGCGAGTCCAGCGCCGAGGTCGCTTCATCCATGATCAGGATCGGCGCGTTCTTCAGCAGCGCGCGCGCGATCGCCAGGCGCTGGCGCTGGCCGCCCGAAAGACGCTGGCCATTCTCGCCGATCGACGTATCGAGCCCATCCGGCAAACCGGCCATGAACTCCATCACGTTGGCGGCCTCGGCCGCCGCGACGATTGCCTCACGCGACGATTCGCGGGCAGCCCCGTAGGCGATGTTGGCGGCGACAGAATCATTGAACAGCACCACGTCCTGGGTCACGAGCGAGATGTTCGCGCGCAGGTCGGCGAGCCGGATCTCCTGGATGTCGATCCCGTCGATCAGGATGCGGCCCGCCGAGGGCGTGTAGAAACGTGGCACCAGATTGACGAGCGAGGATTTGCCTGCGCCGGAGGAACCGACCAGTGCGACCGTTTCGCCGGGCTCAATGGTCAGGGTGATATCCTGCAGGGCCTCGCCGGACGCGGATTCGTAGGCCAGGCCAACGCCCTCGAATTCGATGCGGCCGGCGACGCGGCCGAGGCTGCGTGTTCCGTTATCCGTCTCCGGAGGCTCGTCGAACAGCTGGAACACACTCTCCGCGGCGGCGAGACCGCGCTGCAGCTGTTCGTTGACTCCGGTCAGGCGCTTGATCGGTGGCAGCAGCATCGCCGCGGCGCCGAAAAACGAGACAAAACCGCCCACCGTCATCGCGGGATTCTGCGCGGTGATATAAATCACCATGGCGAGCGCGCCGACGGTGATCAGCTGCACCAGGGGCACACTGGCCGAGGCCGCGGTGGTGATCTTCATGCTGTAACGGCGCACCCAGTTGGCCACGTCGTGGAGACGTCCCGCCTCATGCCGCTGGCCACCGTAGATCTTGATCACACGACTGCCCTTGACGGCCTCTTCCAGTACCTGCGTCATCCCGCCCATGGTCTGTTGCTGCGCCCGGCTCAGGCGGCGCAGACGGAAGCTGATGGTCTTCACCACCAGCGCGATGGCCGGGGCCGCCAGCAGGAACATCAGCGCAAGCTTCCAGTCCAGGTAGACCATCCAGCCGAACAGCCCGAGCACAGAGAGGGTGTCGCGCACCAGTACCACCAGCACGTTGGTGGCCGCGCTAGAGACCTGGTTTACGTTGTAGGTCACCTTCGAGATCATCTCGCCGGTGGAATGTCCGGCATGGTAGCTCTCGGGCAGTTCGATCAGGCGGGCAAACATCAGCTCGCGCAGATCAAGGATCACCTTGTTGGACACCCAGGCCAGGGCCACCGTGCTGACATAGGAGGCCACACCGCGCGCGATGAACAGGATGACGAGGAGCAGCGGCATGAGGCGGATCGCCTCCGGGTCACGATTGACAAAGGTCTCGTCGAGCAGCGGCTTCATCAGGGCCGGCATCATCGGCTCGGTGAGCGCCGCGACCACCATTGCCAGCAGGGCAAAGGCGAACAACCGGCGATACGGCCGCACATAGCCCAACACTCGGAAATAAAGCGCTCGGCTGTTCATGCTGCGACCGGTGACGGGAAATGGCCTACGATATTACCGCATTTGCTCCCGCGGAATCGAACCGTTGCGGACCCACCCGTCAGTCGCGCGCGTCGTAGAAGCCGGACTCACCCGGCGGGCGGGTCTTGAAGCGGCGATGAACCCACAGGTATTGCTCTGGAATCTCGCGCACCTCGGCCTCGACAATCGCGTTGATGCGCGCGGTATCCGCGACCTCGTCGCCGCCCGGAAATCCGGTCAGCGGAGGCAACAGCGTGAGCCGGTAGCCGCGCGCGCCCGACAGACGGCATGCGAAATAGGGAATCACCACCGCCTTGCCCATCTGCGCGAAGCGACCAGTCGCCGGATTGCTCGCCGCCGGAATCCCGAAGAAGGGCGCGAAGACATGGCCGCGGCGGCCATAGTTCTGATCCGGCGCATACCACACCGCACGGCCCTGGCGCAGGACGCGCAGCATTCCGCGCACGTCATCACGCGGGATCACCGTCTCGAAGCGGGCGCCGAAGCTGCGGTGCAGGACATCGTCGACGACGGCGTTCTCGTGGCGACGGTACATCGGATTGATCGGCGCCAGAAAATCCAGCAGGCGCACCCCCATCTCGGTGGTAGTGAAATGACTGCTCAGCAGGATCACGCCGTGTCCGCCATCGAGGGACTCCTGCAGATACGGCAGCCCCTCCACCTCGGCGATCAGGGGCCGCAAACGCCTCTCCGGCAGCCACCACGCCATGGCGGTCTCGAGCAGGCCGATGCCGAGCGCCAGGAAGTGATCGCGCAGCAGGCGCGCGCGCGCCTCAGCGTCCAGCTCGGGATAACACAGCCGCAGATTGGTGTCGGCGACCCGGCGGCGGCGCGGCGAAAGGTGGCGGAACAGTGTCCCCAGCAAACCGCCCGCGGCCAGCACGAAACGATACGGCAGCTGCACCGTGATCCAGGCGAGACCGAGCAGCAGCCAGGTCGGCCAATGGCGGGGTAATAGCAGTCGGGGCGGAAACGGCGGGGCGGTCATCGGCATGCGCGCGTGATCAATTCGTCCGCGCATTCTAGTACGGTGGCCCCACCCCGGCAAACGCCCCGGCCCGTCCCGTGTGGTATCATTCCGGCAGCTTTTTCGACGTGCCGGCGGAGATTGCGACTATGAAGCTCGGAATTCCCCCCTTCGAGCAGGGACGCGTGCTCGTGGTCGGCGACCTGATGCTCGACCGCTACTGGCACGGAGAGACCTCGCGCATCTCGCCCGAGGCCCCGGTCCCCGTGGTGGCGGTCCGTGAAGCGGAGGAGCGCCCGGGCGGCGCCGGAAACGTCGCGCTCAACATCGCCGCCCTGCGCGCACGCGTCACGGTCATGGGCCTGACCGGCGCCGACGAGGCGGCCGATGTCCTTTCGCAACGGCTCACCCAGGCCGGGGTGGACTGCCGGCTGATCCGCCGTCCCGAATACGCCACCGTCACCAAACTTCGTGTGCTGAGCCGGCACCAGCAGCTTATCCGGCTGGACTTCGAGGACAACTTTGCGCGCGGGGACCTCACCGAGATTCGCGAATCCTTCCCCGCGCTGGCGCGGGAGGCCGATGTCATCCTGCTGTCCGATTACGGCAAGGGTACCCTGCACGAAATACAGGGTCTGATCGCCGCCGCGCGTGCATTGGGCAAACCGGTTCTGGTCGACCCCAAGGGTAGTGACTTTTCCCGTTACCGGGGAGCGACCCTCATCACGCCGAACCAGGCCGAATTCGAGACCATTGTCGGACGCTGCGCGGGCGACGAGGATCTGATCGCCAAGGGCGAGGCGCTGCGTCGTGAGCTGCAGCTGGAAGCGCTCCTGATCACGCGCAGCCAGCGCGGAATGACATTGCTGCGCGAAAACTTCCCGCCGTTGCACCTGCCAGCGCGTGCCCGCGAGGTCTACGATGTTACCGGCGCGGGCGATACCGCGATCGCGGTGCTTGCCGCCGCGTGCGCCGCGGGCGCCGACCTCGCCGAGGCGACCGCGCTCGCCAACGTCGCGGCGGGGGTGGTGGTCGGCAAGCTCGGGACCGCGAGCGTCAGCCTGCAGGAACTCGATCTTGCCCTGCACGATCACAACAAGATCGAATCCGGGGTAACCGATGCGGACGAGCTCCTGCGGCGCGTCGCACGCGCCCGTGCGCGCGGCGAGACCATCGTCATGACGAACGGCTGCTTCGACATCCTGCACGTCGGCCATGTCACCTATCTAGAGCAGGCGCGCCGTCTCGGCGACCGCCTGATCGTGGCTGTCAACGACGACGCCTCGGTGAAACGCCTGAAGGGCACCGACCGGCCAGTCAACACGCTGGCTCAGCGCGCGGCCGTCCTCGCCGCCCTGCAGAGCGTGGACTGGGTGGTGCCTTTTACGGAGGACACGCCGGAACAGCTCATCTGCCGCGTGCTGCCCGATGTGCTGGTCAAGGGTGGGGACTATAACGCCGCGGATGTCGCCGGCGGCGACTGCGTGGTCGCGCGCGGCGGCCGTGTCGTCATCCTCGACTATGTCGGGAACTGCTCGACCAGCCGCGTCATCGAGGCGATCCGCCACGGCGTCACGCGACGCGACGGAGAAGCCGGGTAATGAAACGTTCCGACGCGCGCCGGCCGGGGACATGAAACGACCGGCGGCATGCGCATGAGGCTGCTGTACACCCTGTCACTGTACCTGCTGTTGCCGTTCGTCCTGCTGCGCCTGTTGCTGCGCGGCCTGCGCGCGCCGGGCTATCTGCGGCGCTGGCCCGAGCGCTTCGGCCGTTTCCCGCATACACCGCCTCCCGGCGCCCTGTGGATACACGCGGTCTCCGTGGGAGAAACCATCGCCGCCATCCCGCTGGTGCGCGCGCTGCAACAGCGTTATCCACAACGTCCCATCATCTTCACCACCACGACGCCGACCGGCTCGGAACGCGTCACCCGGGAATTCGGCGCCAGTGTGCTCCATGGCTATCTGCCCTACGATCTGCCGGGTGCCGTCGCACAATTTCTCGCAAGCACCCGTCCGGCGCTCGCCGTCATTCTGGAGACGGAACTGTGGCCGAACATGTACGCGGCCTGTTCCGCACGCCACATCCCGCTCATCGTCGCCAACGCGCGACTGTCCGCGCGCTCCGCCGCGGGTTACCGCCGTGTCACGCGGCTCGCGCGCGCAACTCTGGAGCAGGTCACGCTCATCGCCGCGCAAGGCGAAGCCGATGCAGAGCGTTTCCTTGCATTGGGCGCGCCGCCCGACCGCGTGCGCGTGACCGGCAATCTCAAATTTGATCTCGCCGTCACACCGGATATGGCGGAACGCGGGAAGACCCTGCGTGAAACCTGGGGAAAGCATCGTCCGGTCTGGATCGCGGCGAGCACCCATGAGGGAGAGGAAGAGCTCGTAATCGAGGCCCACGCGCGCGCGCGCGGGCAAACACCCGATCTGCTTCTGTTGCTCGTGCCGCGACATCCCGAACGTTTCGACCGCGTCGCGGAATTGTGCCGGTCACACGGGATGTCCCTCGTCCGCCGCAGTGGACAGCGACCCTGCGCGCCGGACACAGCGATCTACCTCGGCGACAGCATGGGCGAACTGATGTTGCTCTACGCCGCGGCTGACATCGCCTTCGTCGGCGGCAGCCTGGTGCCCAGCGGCGGACACAACCCGCTTGAACCCGCCGCCCTCGCATGCCCGGTGCTGCATGGGCCGCATGTATTCAATTTCGCGGAAATCAGCCGGTTGCTGCGGGAGGCCGGCGGCTCGCGCGAGGTGAACAACGCGGGTGAACTCGCCGGGGCGGTGGTCAATTTGCTGCACCACCCGGAAGACGCGCGTGGGATGGGGGAACGGGCGCGTGCGGTCGTCCTGCAGAATCGCGGGGCGCTGGAACGACTGCTGGAGATCATCGGGGAAACGCTAAATACAGGACTAAGGACTGAGTAAAAGAACGGGGCGTGATGGGTAATGGGTGATGTGATACCAATCGCGACGCCAGGTACATTACATCAATCCACACCGCGATGTCGCATGCGTGTTTTTTCTTAGTCCTTAGTCCTTAGTCCTTAGTCCTGAGAACTCAGTCCTGTGTTTCATTGCAGCCAGCGATTGATCTCTTCAATATCGGTCGGGACCAGCAGGCCGGAGGCCTGTTTCAGGCGCAGCAGATTGAGGATGTAGTCGTAGCGCGACTGGGAATGTTCGCGTTGCGCCGCGAACAGATCGCGCTGCGCGGCCAGCACATCGACCGTGGTGCGGGTACCGACGTCGAATCCAGCCTGCGTGGCATCGAGTGCGCTCTGCGCGGAAACCCTGGCCTGCTCGAAGGCCCCCACGCTGTTGATGCCCGCGACCACCGCGAGATAGGCATCGCGCGCCTGGCGCAGAACCGCGCGGCGCTGACTCTCCACATCCTCGCGCACCTGCGTCAGCCGGTAGGCGGCCTCGCGCGTGCGCGAGTTCACCGCACCGCCGAGATACAGTGGCAGGGTGAACTGCAGACCGATGCTGCGGTCCTCCACGTCGGTCTCTCCCGTCACGCCGCCGTCATCATTGGCGCGGCTGAGACTCGCTGTCAGATCCAGGGTTGGATAATGGCCCGCACGCTGCCGGCTGACCTCCTGGCGCGCCGACTCTTCGGCGAACTGCGCGGCCAGCAGGGCGAAATTCTGCTCCAGTGCCACCTGGCCCCAGTGTTCGATATCCGCCGGGTCGGGGCTTGCCAGCGGGATTCTGGCGCCGAGGGTCGCCACTGTGTCGACTGCCTGGGCGGTGATCTCGTAGAGGGCTTCGCGGCTGCTCGCAAGCTGATTGGTTGCGACGATCTCGCGCGCCTTGGCGAGGTCGAACGCGGCCTGCGCCTCATGCACGTCGGTGATCGCTATGAGACCAACGTCGAAACGCTGCTTCGCCTGTTCGAGTTGCTGCTCGATGGCGTTCTTCTCGGCGCGGGCGAATTCGAGGTTGTCGTCGGCGGCGAGCAGTCCGAAATAGGCCTCGGCGACGCGCACGATCAGGGCTTGTTCCGACGAACGGTAGACGGCGTCCGCCTGCGCCACCGTGGCATCCGCCTGGCGCAGACGCACGAAATAGTCGCGATTGAACAGCGGCTGGTTCAGGGCCAGCACGTAGACCGTGCTGTCGAAGGTCGAAACACCCGGGGTGCCGACAGAGGTCTCCTTGACGTCCTCGCGCGTACGATCGTAGCCGGCATTGAACGACAGGGCCGGGTACAGCAGGGCGCGGCTCTGCGGCCTGGCCTCCAGCGCCGCGGCGCGCGCGGCTGCGGCGGACTTCAACACCGGATCGTTCTGCAACGCGAGCCGGTACACGTCCTCCAGGTTTTCGGCGGTGGCCGTGAAACAGGCGCATGAAAGGACGACGCCACTCATGCAAGACAGCAATTTATTACGCATGGATTTCCTCGCTAGAGAACACCGCGCGACCGCCCGGCCTCAACGCAATGCTTTGTCAAAAGACGAAACGGGCGGCAACCGGGGCGTTGATCAGTGTCGGCAGATCGGTCTCGAACAGGCTCTCGCGGCTCCATTCGGCATCACCCACCCGGCGGATCAGCACCGCCTCCATGATGGGGGCCGTCCCCACCACGGCGAACAGGCGGCCACCGCGATTCAACGACTGCAGGAAGGCGGATGGCAGCTCCGGCAGCGAACCGGTAATGGCGATCACATCGTACAGCCCGTGCCTGGGCCAGCCACGGGCGGCGTCACCCACTTCGAGGGAAACGTTGTCGATGCCATGCACGGCGAGCCTCTCCTCGGCCTGCTCCTTAAAATGAGGAATGATATCAACGCTGTATACATGGTGGGTGGCGCAAGCGAGCAATGCGGTGAGGTAGCCGCTGCCGGTGCCGACCTCGAGGACGGCGTCGGTGGCGTGGAGATCCAGCGCCTGCAACAGGCGCGCCTCTACCCTGGGATGCATCATCACCTGGCCATGGCCCAGCGGGATGGCGGTATCGGCATACGCGAGGGTGCGATAGGTCTCGGAGACAAACCCCTCGCGCGGGACCTCTCCGATGAGATCCAGCACACCCTGATCGAGGACGTCCCATGGACGAATCTGCTGTTCGATCATGTTGAACCGTGCCGCTTTCAATTCCATCGGTCCCCCCGTTTATCCAGCATTACCTGTTGAGCGTTCAGGGTATTCGTTTTGCCACGGACGCGCAAGAATCGCCGCTGCGGATCAGGTCGGCGCGATGTTATTACCGTCTGATACACAAGGATTTTACCCGCGACTTGCTTGCATCGGATTACCATATCGGCTAGATTCAACCGCATTGCGCACGGCACTGCAGCCGTGCGTCTGCGGGGGGTGTGAATGGACGACGCGGCGCGCCCGGCTGACGCTGCCCCGCGATGTTTTACATTACATTAAGGAATAGCAAAGCCTTGAAAGCCTAGCCGTACGTGTCCCGGACCCCGGGCCGGACAACCCCGCGAAGGCTTGCCACGATTCACGCGCGGTCACGCGCCGCCGCTCCGCCATCCACCTGCGGGTACCGATCCGGAGGCGGCGCACCACGCCGGAGGTAAATACTATGAGCGCGATCCCTGAAACCATTCTCGACGATGCCATCCGTCTCAATGAGACGGTCATCCAGCCGTACCCGAACTCGGAAAAGGTCTACGTCACCGGCAGCCGTGCGGACCTCAGGGTACCGATGCGGCGAATCCGCCAGGCCGAGACGAGAACGCACACCGGCGGCGAACCCAATCCGGCGATCTCCGTCTACGACACCTCCGGGCCTTATACCGATCCCGCCGCCGGGATCGATCTGCGCCAGGGCCTGGCCGCTATCCGCGCGCCGTGGATCGAAGCGCGCGCGGACACCGAAATCCTTTCCGCTCCGACGTCGGAATACGGCCGGATGCGCGCCGGCGACATCGCCCTCGCACCGCTGCGCTTCGCCCACATCCGCCCGCCCCGTCGCGCGCGCGGCGGGCGCAATGTCACACAGATGCACTATGCGAGGCGCGGCATCATCACTCCGGAGATGGAGTTCGTCGCCATCCGGGAAAATCTGCGGCGTGTCGAGCTCCATGAACAGATCCTGACGCAGCAGCACGCGGGCGAGTCCTTCGGCGCCGCCATCCCGCGCGAGATTACCCCCGAGTTCGTACGCGACGAGGTGGCGCGCGGCCGCGCCATCATCCCGGCCAATATCAATCACCCGGAAGTCGAGCCGATGATCATCGGGCGCAACTTCCTGGTCAAGATCAATGCCAACATCGGCAATTCCGCCGTCACCTCCTCCATTGCCGAGGAGGTCGAGAAGCTGGTGTGGGGCATGCGCTGGGGCGCCGATACGGCGATGGACCTGTCGACCGGCAAACACATCCACGAGACGCGCGAGTGGATCATCCGCAATTCGCCGGTACCGGTTGGCACCGTGCCGATCTACCAGGCGCTGGAGAAGGTCGACGGCCGCGCCGAGGAACTGACCTGGGAGATCTTCCGTGACACCCTGATCGAGCAGGCGGAACAGGGCGTGGATTATTTCACCATCCACGCGGGCGTGCGTCTCGCGTACGTACCGCTCACCGCCCGCCGACTGACCGGCATCGTC
>JADLET010000145.1 GCA_020845975.1 Gammaproteobacteria bacterium
AGAAGCTCTGAATACTTCTTGCCTGTCATCCCCGCGCAGGCGGGGATCCAGTGTCTGAGCCCAATCAGGTCCCTTACCCATGACCGATTCTGAGATGGTTTGCCATATGAATATGGAACGTGCCGGACTTTACCTTACCGTTTTCATGACGGGCGCCGCGGTGATGGTGATCGAGCTGCTCGGGACGCGGCTGATCGCTCCGTTCTACGGCGCGAGTCTGTATGTATGGTCCTCGCTGATCGCGGTCACGATGATCGCGCTCGCCATCGGCTATTTCGCGGGCGGCTGGTGGGCGGATCGCGCGAAGCGCACCGGACTTTCCCTGGTCATTGCGCTCGCCGCACTGCTGACACTCGCGATCCCGTGGATGGTGCGTCCGGTGTTGCTGGCGACCGATCCGCTCGGCCTGCGCGCCGGCGCCTTTGTCAGCGCGCTGGTCCTGTTCACGCCGAGCCTGACGTTGCTCGGTGTAGTGGGGCCGTTTGCCATCAAGCTCGCGACCTCCCGTCTGGATCGAGTCGGCAGCAGCGCGGGCTCGATCTATGCCGTCAGCACGCTGGGGAGCGTGGTGGGCACGTTGCTGCTCGGATTCTTTCTGTTCCCGCTGGTGGGCTCGCGCGAAGTGCTGATCGGACTCGGCCTCGTGCTGTTTCTGCTGGCGGTGACCCTGTCTGTCTACGAACAGAAGCGGATGAAGCGGAGCCGCGCGATACTGCCATGTGTGCTGTTGGCCGTGGTCGGCATGGCCATGCTGCCGAAGGTCATCGGCGCTGCTCATGTGTACACCGGTGGCGACAGATTCCAGGTCCGCTTCGAGCGCGAGAGTCTGTATGGCTGGGTGCGGGTTGTCGACGAGCCGGCGCGCGACCTGCGCCTGCTGATGTCCGACGCCTCGGCGATCGGCGCGGCCCGGATTTCCGATGGTGTGAATCAGCTCACCTACCAGGAGATCGCGAAGTTGATTCCGGCACTGGCGCCCGGGATCCGTCGCGCACTGCTCGTCGGCCAGGGCGCAGGCCATATGGCGATGACGCTGCGCGACCGCTACGGGATCTCGACCGACACACTGGAGATCGATCCGGCGGTGGCGGAGGCCGCCGTTGAGTACTTCGGCTTTACTCCCACGGGCGATGCCCGGGTCGGGGACGCGCGCTACGAGATCCGTCAGTTAAAAGGTCCCTACGACCTGGTCATCCTCGATTGCTTTACCGGCGGTTCGGAGCCTGCGCACCTGCTGACGGTCGAGGCGCTGTCGCAGTTGCGTGCGCTGATGTCGGAACGCGCCATCCTCGCCCTCAACTTCGTGGCGCTGACGGACCATGGACATGATGTAGCGCTCGCCTCCGTCGCGCGCACGCTGGCCCAGGTGTTCGAGCATCAGCAGGTGTTTGTTTCCGAGCCCGGGCGCGATCTGAACGATTTCGTATTCCTCGCCTCGATCCGCCTCATCGACCTCGAGTCCCCTTCGATCGATCGTGGGCAGGTCGCGTGGCTGAAGAACCGGCGCATCGAGGTCGATGCGTCGGAGGGCGTGCCCCTGACGGATAATCTCAATCCGCTGGAGCATCTTCAGGTGCGCAAGGCGGAGCATTATCGCGGCCTGCAGGTCCAGTGGTTCGGGACCGATCTGCTGTCACCCTGAGCGGGACGCCCGCCCGCTTTTGTCACTGTCGCTGTAGCAGGATCACCGAATCGGACAGGATCCTCGGCATCAACCGATGCCGGTCCGCCAGCCATTCGAAGGTCTGCCGCGCGTAGAAGCAGACATGCGTCGGGTCGTTCTTGTAGTGCCAGTCCGCGAACGACGGCACGCTGTCGTGAAGGCTCGTCATGATGCCGATCCAGCCGCCCGGCCGGACCAGTGAAACAATGCGCTGCCATTCACGATCCGGGCGGGCGAAATGCTCCGCCGCCTCGGTGCTGGTCAGGAAATCGTATTCCCGCCGCAGGACACCAGGGTCCGGCGCGTAGTACGGATCGTACAGGCGCATCGGAAACCCCGCCTGCTCGAGCATCATCGCCAGCGCCGGACCGGGTCCGCAGCCGTAATCGATCCCGGTTGCGCCGGGGGCCAGCCGCAGGGCCAGCGGCTCGAGCAGTTGCGCGAGGAAGCGCCGGTAACCGGCATCGGCGGGGTCGTTGTTGTGAAGATCGTAGCGTTGCTTTTCCCGGTCGGCTGTCAGATGATGGCGCGCAGGCACATGGATCAGCCCGCACGCGGCGCAGCGCAGGTACGCGCGCACGCCGTCGCGGTGATGCGGTGCAGCCTCCGGCGCGCCGCACAGCGGGCAGGCGTCGCTGTCCTCATGGGCGCGCATATCCGCCGGGGTTCCGGTGCCGGTTGTCATGTCAGTCAATGATCACGGGGGGTATCACTATGCCGTCGTTTGACATCGTTTCCGAGGTGGACAAGCACGAGCTCGCCAACGCGCTCGACCAGGCGAATCGCGAGGTCGGAAACCGTTTCGATTTTAAGGGCAGCGGCTCCAAATATGAACAGGAGGAGAAGGTGGTCACGCTGCATTCGCAGTCCGATTTTCAGCTCAAGCAGATGATCGACATCCTGCAGGACAAGCTGACCCGCCGCGGCATCGATATCGCCTGCCTCAAGATCGACGAACCGGAGATCTTCGGGCGCGAGGCGCGCCAGCGCGTCACCGTGCGCGAGGGGCTGGAGACGACGCTGGCCAAGGAGATCGTCAAGCAGATCAAGGAAAGCAAGCTCAAGGTGCAGGCCGCGATCCAGGGCGACAGCGTGCGCGTCACCGGCAAGAAGCGGGACGACCTGCAGGAGGCCATCGCGCTGCTGCGCAAGTCCAAGCTGGAGATGCCGCTGCAGTTCAAGAACTTCAGGGACTGATGCCGAACGGGCGGGTTGTAATCAACGCCGGCTAACTCAGGGATTTTTCCAGCATCTTCCGGTAGTCCCGCAGGTAGTTCGTCCCTTTTCTCTCGTCGAGATGTTTGAGCAGATAGATGGAAAGATCGACTTGATCGTAGATATCGTGTGCGAGGATCGCGTACTTGATCAGCTTGTCGTTGGACAGGGGCGAGAGATCAAGCCAGTTCTTCAGGTACAGTGCATCGCACCACAGGATGTTGGTGCCCAGGTTGGGGTTGTCATTTAACACCGTAGGCTTGATGCAGCGGGTTCCGAAGCCGACGAATTTTCCGAACATGAAATTCCTGCCGCGCAGATAGGTGTCCACGTCGGCGAACAGGGGCTGGTCCTCGTACAACATCTGGAATTCGGCCTCGGTGTGGATCAGCAGGACCTTGTCCAGCAGCTTCTCACCACCCTTGAACACCATCAACTCCGCGCCCTGGACGTCGATCTTGATGTAATCCACGTCGTCGATTTCGGGGATGTCGTCCAGCCGCTTCGTTTCGATGTTGTGCTGCGCGACCGGTGTGACGAGCTCATAGAGATTGTTGAATTTTTCCAGCACGGGCTTGTTCGGCTTGAACAGGGAGCCGGTTGCGAACCAGGTCGTCTCCCAGAACACCGCGGGGTTTCCATCGGCGATGAAGTAGGGGAAGAATTCGTGCGGTTTGCCGTAGTGGTTCCGCAGCTTTTCGCACTCTGTCTTATCGGGCTCGAAGCCGATCAGGCGGACCATGCCAGAGGCGATCAGGTGTGCGTAGGGCGGCATTTCCGTCAGGCTCGCGCCGACATCGAGGATCGTGATTCGGGTTTCCGGCTGGATCAGCTCGGACAGGGAGAATTTCTGCATGATCGTCCTGCTCGTGGGCTAGTGGCCGGCGGCGCTGGGTCGGTTTTAGTCTTAGTATGCCGCCTTGGCTATTTGACCACGGAACCGGAACGGTGCTCAAGGCGGGAATGCGGGTTGTCCAGGCACATGCGCGGGGGGCGTATGGCAAGTCCCTTCTCCGGCTGAAGATTTTTTCGTGGCGGCCGGACCGCCGGTATTCACGTCAGTAAAAGTCGCACGGCCACCAGAATCAACAGCAATGCGAACAGGCGGCGCAGCCGCGTGACCGGCAGGCTGTGCGTGAGGCGCGCGCCGAGCGGCGCGGTGAAGATGCTGGCCGCGGCGATCGCGATCGCCGCGGGCCAGTGGATGTAACCGCTGCTGCCGGGCGGCAGGCCGGTCGCGTCCAGTCCCGCGATCAGGTAGGCGAGCGTGCCGGTCAGCGCGATGGGCAGGCCGCAGGCGGCCGAGGTGGCGATCGCGCGACGCAGCCCGACACGGCACCAGACGAGGAACGGCGTGGTAAGTGTGCCGCCGCCGATGCCGATCAGCGCGGACACGGCGCCGATCGTGATGCCCGCCGCGCCCATGCCCGTCCGGCCGGGCAGTGCGCGGTGCCCCTCCGGCATGGCGCCGAGCGCCATCTGCAGCGAGATCGCCAGCATTAAGGCGGCGAAGATCAGGCGCAGGGTTTCACCGTCGACCTGGTCAGCGAGCATCGCGCCGGCGGCGGTGCCGAGCACAATGCCGGGCGCAAGCCTGCGCGCCAGCGGCCAGGCGATCGCGCCGTGGCGGTGGTGGGCGCGGATCGAGGACAGCGCGGTCGGGATGATGGTGGCGAGCGAGGTGCCGATGGCGCTGTGCATCAGCGCGTCGCCGGTCTGCGCCTCGAACAGGAACGCGAGCGCGGGCACGATGATCAGACCGCCGCCGATGCCGAACAGTCCGGCGAAGAAACCGGTCGCGGCGCCGAGCAGGAGATAGAACGGCAGGAAATGCGGGAAGTTCTCCACCGGTACGCGCCGTGTCGCGTTGCTCAGCGGATCCAGACGGTCTTGGCGTTGACGAACTCGAGCATGCCGAGGCGCGACAGCTCGCGCCCGTAGCCGGAATCCTTCACGCCGCCGAAGGGCAGGCGCGGATCGCTCTTGACCATGCCGTTGACGAAGGCGCAGCCGCACTGGAGCCGCCGCGCGATGTGCTCGCCGCGCGCGGCATCGCGCGTCCACACGCTGCCACCGAGACCGAAGCGCGAGGCATTGGCCAGTTCCACGGCCCCCGCCTCGTCGCGCACGCGCAGCACCGCGGCCACCGGGCCGAACAGTTCCTCGTCGGCGGCCGGCATGCCGGGCGTGACATGATCGAGGATCGAAGCGTGATAATACGCGCCCGGTCCCGGGATCGGTTCGCAGCCCGTCACCGCGACGGCGCCGCGCGCAATGCTCGCCTCGACCTGGCGGTGCAGCTCGTCACGCAGGTCCGGCCGCGCGAGCGGCGCGAGCGTGGTGTTCGGATCGAGCGGATCACCCGCGCGCAGCGCCTCCACGCCGATGCGGAAGCGCTCGACGAACTCGTCGGCGATGGCCTCATCGACGACGAAACGCTTGGCGGCGATGCAGCTCTGGCCCGCGTTGACAAAGCGCGAGGCGACGGCATTCGCCACGGCGAGTTCAAGGTCCGCGTCGGCCAGCACGATGAAGGCGTCGGACCCGCCCAGCTCGAGCACGCACTTTTTGAGCGCGCGCCCGGCGGCGGCGCCGACCTTGCGGCCCGCGGCCTCGCTGCCGGTGAGGGTCACCGCGCGCACGCGCGGGTCCGCGATCACCGCCTCGACCTGGGCGGCCTCGATCATCAGCGTCGTGAACGCGCCAGGCAGGAAGCCGGCGTCCCGGAACAGTTCTTCAATCGCCAGCGCGCACTGAGGCACATTGGAGGCGTGCTTGAGCAGGGCGGTGTTGCCGGCGGCGAGCGCCGGCGCGGCAAAACGGAATACCTGCCAGAAGGGGAAATTCCACGGCATGATCGCGAGCACGGGGCCGATCGGCTGGAAGGCGACGAGGCTGCGGCCGGCATCGCTCACGACGTGCTCGTCGGCGAGAAAGGCGGCGGCGTGGTCGGCGTAGTACTCGCAGCCGAGCGCGCATTTCTCGACCTCGGCGCGCGCCTCGCCGATCAGCTTGCCCATTTCGCGGGTGATCAGGCGGGCGAGCGGGTCGAGCCGTTCGCGCAGGAGCCAGGCAAGTTCGCCCAGCAGTTCGCAGCGCCGGGCGATCGGTGTGTCCGACCACAGTTCCGCCGCCGCGGCCGCGCCGCCGAGCGCGGCGTCGATCTGTGGCGTTTTCCAGGGCGCGATCACCTTCAGGGTCGTCCCGTCTTCCGGATTGATCGATCTGAACGTCATGGCTCGCCTCGCGCGTCCACTCTATATATATGTGCGATCCAGATTAACACAGCTCACAGCCGTATGGAGGCGGCAGGCGCCGGAATCCGGGGAAAGAAACCAGCATTCCCCGGACTCCGCTGCGCTCCATCCGGGCTGCAGGGATATTGGGTGATTATATGAACCTCGCTGGCGCGGCCCGTGCAGCGAACGTCTGACTCGCGTAAAATCGGCAGGCGCGCGGGCGCCGTAAACGGCCGCATCGCGTGCATCGAATCAAACACCGGAGAGTCGGGATGCCCTTGAGAGTTGAACCGGCGGTCAAGCCGCTCGTATGTCTGCTGGGAGGCACCGGCTTTGTCGGCGGCCACCTTGCCGCCCTGCTGTCCGCCCACGGTTACCGCGTGCGCATCCCGACGCGTCGCGCGCAGCGTCACCGGGAGCTGCGCGTGCTGCCCGGCATCGAGCTGGTCGATGCGGATGTCCATGACACCGCCGCACTGCGCGCGCTTCTGCACGGCTGCGCGGTGGCGGTCAACCTGGTTGCCGTCCTGAACGAAGGCCATGCCGGCGGGTTCGAGGACGTCCACGTCAAATTGCCGCGCAATCTCGTCAAGCTGTGCGGCGAGGGCGGAGTGGGCCGGCTGCTGCATATGAGCGCGCTCAACGCCGATGCCGCGCGCGGACCGAGCCGTTATCTGAAAACCAAAGGCGAAGGTGAGGACCTGGTGCATCGGGCGGAAGACCTGCAGGTCACGAGTTTCCGCCCGTCAGTGATCTTCGGGCCCGACGACCACTTCTTCAATCGCTTCGCCTGTCTGCTCAGGATGCCGGCGCCGGTGTTCCCGCTCGCCTGTCCGAGCGCGCGTTTCGCGCCGGTGTTCGTCGGCGATGTCGCGCAGGCCATGCTCGCCGCGCTGGAGGATCCGCGCACCATCGGCCAGCGCTACGATCTGTGTGGGCCGCATGCCTATACACTCAAGGAACTGGTGGAATACACCGCGCGCGTGCTCAGGCTGCGGCGCCGCGTGATGGGACTGTCCCCGGCGCTGTCACGCCTGCAGGCGGCCGTGATGGGACATCTGCCGGGCAAGGCCTTCACGCACGACAATTACCTCTCGCTGCAGGTCGATTCGGTGTGCGATGGCGGTTTCCCCGCGATCTTCGGGATCACACCGGCCGCGCTGGAGACCGTGGTGCCGGTGTATCTGAGCCACCGCGATCAGCGCGGCCGGTATGACGAATATCGCCAGCGCGCGCGGCACCATTACTGAGTCTATATATATAGCCGGGTAAATCATTCGCTGACATTCCCGCGCAGGCGGGAATCCAGTAATCTGTGACATCAACGACATTGCATGCCGGGCGCGTGTTTCTCCAGGCCCGTCATGCCGTTCTCTGGTTGTTCTGGATCAAGGGAGGCCCGATGAAGACCTATATCGTCGGCGGCGCGGTGCGCGACAGGCTGCTCGGTCTCCCGGTGCGCGATCGCGACTGGGTGGTGGTCGGCGCGACGGCGGAGGACATCGAGTCGATGCGCACGCGCGGCTACAGGCCTGTCGGTCAGGATTTCCCCGTCTTTCTGCATCCCGAGACCCATGAGGAATACGCCCTTGCGCGCACCGAGCGCAAGGTGGCGGCGGGCTACAAGGGCTTCACGGTGCAGGCGACGCCGGAGGTTACGCTGGAGGAAGACCTGCGCCGGCGCGACCTCACCATCAATGCGATGGCGGAAGACGAGGGCGGCACGCTGATTGATCTCTTTGGCGGGCGGCGGGACCTGCATGATCGCGTGCTGCGCCATGTGTCTGAGGCCTTCTCCGAGGATCCTGTGCGCATCCTGCGCGTCGCGCGCTTCGCCGCGCGTTTCGCGCCGCTCGGCTTCGCGATCGCGCCGGAGACCAACGCATTGATGCAGCGCATGGTCGAGGCCGGCGAGGTCGACGCGCTGGTGCCGGAACGCGTGTGGCAGGAACTTGTGCGCGCACTGGGCGAGACCCGGCCGTCGGCGTTCTTCGAAGTGCTGCGCGCCTGCGGGGCGCTCGCGCGGCTCTTGCCTGCCCTCGATCGCCTCTGGGGCGTGCCGCAGCCGCCGCAGTATCATCCCGAAATCGACACCGGTGTGCATACCATGATGGTGCTGGAGAGCGCCGCGCGCCTGACGTCCGATACCCGCGTGCGATTCGCCGCGCTGGTGCATGATCTCGGCAAGGGCACAACGCCGCCCGAGCAATGGCCGCGTCACATCGCCCACGAGGAACGCAGCGTCACGCTGGTCGAGGAACTGTGCCAGCGTTACCGCGTACCGAACGACTACCGCGAACTCGCTGTGGTCGTGGCCCGTTATCACGGCCAGGTGCACCGCGCCGAGGAGCTGCGGCCGGAGACCGTGCTGCGCCTGCTGGAATCCGCCGACGCCTTCCGTCGTCCGGAACGCTTCGAGCTGTTTCTGCTGACCTGCGAGGCCGACTCGCGCGGCCGCACCGGCTATGAGGACAGCGTGTTCACACAGGGGATCTATCTGCGCCGCGCCTTCGAGATCGCGCGCGCGGTGGACGCGACGGCCCTCAACAGGGAAGGTTTTACCGGCAAGTTGCTGGGCGAGGAACTGGCAAGGCGCCGTGTCGAGGCGCTGACGGCCATCCGGCCCCACAGGTAGGGGACAGATTTCAAATCTGTCCCCGGATTCCGCTACGCTCCATCCGGGCTACATCTGAAAAGCGTGGTATATAAGATTGGCGCCAAGCGCAGCACCCGATGATTTAATTCCGGGCTATCCAATAATCACCCATCACCCATTACCCATCACGCCTTTGATCTATCACTAGGTCCTTAGTCCTGTTTATCTTCCCCCCACCGCGGCACGAGCCGGTGCTCGACTCCAAGGTGGTCGAGGATGCGGGCGACGACGAAATCGACCAGATCTTCGATCTTCTGCGGGCGGTGATAGAAGCCCGGGTTCGCCGGCATGATGACGACGCCAAGGCGGGCGAGTTTCAGCATGTGCTCAAGGTGGATGGCGGACACCGGCATCTCGCGGTGTACCAGTATCAGCTTGCGCTGTTCCTTGATGACGACGTCGGCGGCGCGTTCGATCAGGTTGTCGCTGCTGCCCATGGCGATCGCGGCCAGCGTGCCGCTGGTGCACGGGCACACGACCATCGCGTCCGGCGCGCCGGAGCCGCTGGCGAGCGGGGCGGTCCACTGGTCCTTGCCATAGACCTGCAGCTGGCCGGGCTCAGCGCCGTAATGATCACTCAGATAACGCTCGGCTTCACGCGGCGCGCCTGGCACCTTGAGGTCGGTCTCCATCGCGATGACCATCTGTCCCGGCGGCGACAGCATCAGCGGTACGTGCACGCCGGCCTCGAGCAGACATTCCAGCAGGCGCAGGCCATAGGCCGCGCCGGAGGCGCCGGTCAGCGCGAGCGCGATGGTTTTAGCGGCCATGCTGCAGTGCCTCGAGCAGTCGTGTGTGGATGTTTTCGAATCCGCCGTTGCTCATGATCAGGATATGGTCGCCGCTGCGGCCGTGGGCCGTGAGATGGTCGATGATGGATTGTACCCGATCGAAAACGCGCGCGCGTGGACCGATCGCATCGGCGATTTCACCCAGCGACCAGCCGAGATCGGCGGGTTGATAGAAGAGCACCTCGTCGGCCTGCGCGAGCGACGGGGCGATCTGTTCCTTGTGCACGCCCATCTTCATCGTGTTCGAACGCAGCTCCAGCACGGCGACAACGCGCGCCGGGCCGACGCGGCGGCGGAAACCGTCCAGCGTGGTCGCGATCGCGGTCGGGTGGTGGGCGAAATCATCGTATACCGCGATGCCGCCGACCGTACCGCGCAGCTCCAGCCGGCGCCGGACGTTGCGGAACTCGCCCAGTGCCGCGATCGCCTCCGTCGGCGGTACGCCGGCGTGGCGCGCCGCGACGATGGCGGCAAGCGCGTTGCTCATATTGTGGCGTCCGCTCAGCTCCCAGTTCACCGTGCCGATCTCGCGGGCGCCGTGCATCACGGTGAATTCGCCACCGTCGGCCTTGAGCGGGCACGCCCGCCATTGCGCGGCGTCGGGCGTGTCGTCGGTGCGGAAGTACTCGACATTCGTCCAGCAGCCCATGCCGAGCACCGTGGCGAGTTCGGCGTCGCCGGCGGGCGAGACGATCAGTCCCGAGCCGGGTACGGTTCGGACCAGGTGATGGAACTGACGCCGGATTGCCGCGAGGTCGGGAAAGATGTCGGCGTGGTCGAATTCAAGGTTGTTCATCACCAGGGTGCGCGGCCGGTAATGCACGAACTTCGAGCGTTTATCGAAGAAGGCCGAATCGTATTCATCGGCCTCGACTACGAAGAACGGCGCGTCGCCGAGGCGGGCGGAGCCGCTGAAGTTGAGCGGGGCGCCGCCGATCAGGAAGCCCGGATTCAGTTTCGCGTACTCGAGGATCCACGCCAGCATGCTGGAGGTCGTGGTCTTGCCGTGCGTGCCGGCCACAGCGAGCACCCAGCGATCCTTCAGTACATGGCGCGCGAGGAACTCCGGTCCCGACACATAGTCGAGTCCGCGGTTGAGCACGTGTTCCACCGCGGGATTGCCGCGCGACAGCGCGTTGCCGATCACCACCAGGTCCGGCGCCGGCTCGAGGTGTTCCGGTTTGTAGCCCTCGTAGAGTCGAATGCCGCTGTTCGCGAGCTGGGTACTCATGGGCGGATAGACATTGAGGTCCGAACCCTCGACCTCAAGGCCGAGTTCGCGCGCGATCAGGGCGATGCCGCCCATGAACGTGCCACAAATCCCCAGGATATGAATGCGCATCTCAGGTGGTCTCCGGAAAGAACAGGATTCGGGTCACGCTGTAGGAAGTGAACATGTAGGCCAGCGCCAGCAGCACGCCGATCGGCAGGCGCGTCGCCAGCGTGTGGCGCAGGATATTGCCGATGACCATCAGGTTCCACATCAGCCAGATCCACAACAGCAGGGAGGCGATCATCAGGGAGGTGCTGATGGTCTCTTCGGCCAGCCCGGCCTGCTGCCAGGAAATGATCGGCAGGGCCACCAGCTGGAGGATCGCGCCGGTCCCCAGCAGCGCGGTCAGTGTCTGACCATAGCGCGCCAGCAGGGCGCGGCTCCACAGCAGCGCGAACAGCAGACCCGCAAGCAGCGCGATGTCCAGTCCCATCAGCAGGATTGCCCGCGCGACGTCGAGATTCTGCGCCGACATGATCATGCCGGCGGCGAAATAGCCCAGGCCGCTCAGCCACAACAGAAGGCCGGAGGACGGCAGGTCCTGCGGTCCGGCGCGCAGCAGACAGATATCAAAATAGCGCTGCAGCAATCTACCCATTCATTCTCCTGGAGTATGGTGTGCGCCCGCACGGGAGGTCCGGCCCGTGCGCCGGTTACATGGTGAAGTATTTGGCCTGTGGATGGTGTGCGACGATCGCGCTGGTGCTTTCCTCCGGCCACAATTGATCCTCGTCGCCGAGGGTCACACCGATGCGGGAGGCATCGAGCAGCGCGAGGATCTTGTCCTGGTCCGCGAGGTTGGGGCAGGCGGGATAGCCGAAGGAATAGCGCGAACCGCGGTAGCCCTGCTTGAGCACCTCGTGCATGGAGCGCGCCTCATCGCGGCTGAAGCCGAGTTCGGCGCGAATGCGCTTGTGCACGTATTCCGCCAGTCCCTCGGTCGATTCGACGTTCATGCCGTGCCAGTACAGGTATTCCTGGTACTGGTCCGCCTTGAACAGCTCGCGCGCGAAGTCCGAGGCGTGTTGCCCGACGGTGACGAGTTGAAAACCGACCACATCGGCTTCACCGGATTCGCGCGGGCGGAAGAAATCGGCCAGGCAGAGGTGGCGTCCCTTCGGCTGGCGCGGGAAGGTGAAGCGGCAGCGTTCGCGCTGGCTGGCGGGATCCTCGTACACGATCAGATCATTGCCATCGGCGTTGCAGGGGAAGTAACCGTAGACCGCCTGCGGACGCAGAACGTCCTCACGTTCGCTGCGTTCGAGCAGGCGGTTCAGGATCGGGTCGAGCTCAGCGCGGGCAAAGGCCTGGTATTCATCGTCCGAGCGCCCGGCGGCCTTGTAGCCCCATTGAAACTTGTACAGGGTCTTGCGGTTGATGTAGGGCACTACCGCACGCAGCGGTATGCGTTCGATGCAGCGGCTGCCCCAGAACGGCGGCGCAGGAATCGCGTTATCGTGTCTGATCCCGGCCGGTTCGCCTTCATGGGGTTGCTGGTCTGTCGTATCGATGTCCTTCACGTCGAACATCATACCGTGACCGGCAGCAAGACTTAAACGTATTGATACAAGGGTTTTTGCGCGTTAGCCAGGGGATCCCCGGCCGTGCGGCAGGTTCAGCGCCAGCAGCTGCGGTAGGCCAGGCGGATGGTGTCGAAGCGTTCCTGTTCGTCGTCCAGTTCGATGTCCATATTGAGCTGGAAGCCGGTGAAGTCGACCTTGAACAGGGGGCTGCTGTGATAGGCGCTGCCGCAAGCGACCCGTTTGCCGCCCAGCAGCAGCCGCGGGTTGGCCGCGACCACGCCGGCCACTGGCCACAGGTCCGACCAGCCGCGATTCACGATCGAGGTCGGGTAGGCGCCGTCGCCGTACGCACGGCAGGGGACCGCCCTGTGCCAGGTATCGAGGCACATTGACGGGGTGGCGGGTTCGATACCCAGGGCAAGATGCTGGCCAGGCGGCTTCGCCTGTACCGCCGGCGCCAGCGACAGGCAAACGGGAAGAAGAAGTATTGAAAGACGGGCGCGGGTGGATGTTGCCATGCTACGGGTGTCCGGGGTCGATATAGCGCAATATCCTACTGCCCTGCTTCACCGGGTGTCGTGACCAGGATCTCATAACTCACGGATTTTACAAGACAAGGGTGGGCGTCGGGGGCTGGTTACGCCTGCCGGATCCGTCGCGATGGCGGGAGGCGGGCGGAACACTGAAATTTTTATCCCGGGTTGCCGCTAACTTAGATCAGAACTCGGGGCGGTGATGTCCCGCGAGTCATGTACTGTGAATTTTTTACCCAAGGAGATCAATCCGATGAACAAAGAAGAAATCGATAATGCTATCGGAGCTCATGGCAGCTGGAAGGTGCGTCTCAAGGATGCGATCGAGACGGGCCGGAGCGACATCCCGGTGGAGACGATCCGCAAGGATAATAACTGCCAGTTCGGCAAGTGGCTCTATGGCGGGACGCTGAGCACGGCGGACAAGACCTCGGCACATTACAAGAAGGTGCGGGAATTGCATGCCGAATTCCATAAATCTGCCGCTCGTGTAACGGAACTGGCTCTGGCGGGTCAAAAGACAGAGGCGGACCAGATGATGACGCGTGGCGGCGAATTCGCCGCGGTGTCCTCCAGGTTGACCTCCGCCATGATGGAGTGGAAGAGGGTTTAAGGGTGTGCGGCTGCCGGGGTATTCTCTTTGAGAATCCCGGCGGCCGGAATGATCAGGACTGCTGACAGGAGGTCGCAGTTGTACGCTGTCAATGCGGGAGGATCACCAGGATGATAAACAAAGACGAGATCGACAAGGCCATTGGCGCCCACGGCATGTGGAAGTCGCGCCTCAAGCAGACGATCGAAACTGGCAAGAGCGATACCTCAGTGGACACAATCCGGCAGGATACCCAGTGCAATTTCGGCAAATGGCTCAACGGCGGATCGTTGAGCGCGGCGGACAAGTCGTCGGCGAGTTACCGGACGGTGCGTGACCTGCATGCTGAATTTCACAAGTCCGCGGCCCATGTGGCGGAGCTGGCGATCACCGGCCACAAGGAGGAGGCAAGCAAGTTGCTGGCGTTCGGTGGCGAGTTCGCCTCGGTGTCCTCCAGGCTGACGTCCGCCATGATGGATTGGAAAAAGGTTTAGTTGTAATCCCAGGGCCGCCAGATGAATTCCATCGCGGCCATCAGACTTCGGAGACGGAAACGCATGAATCCATTACTGCGACTTAAGACCTACGGACAGAGCATCTGGCTCGACAATATCCACCGCAACCTGCTGGAATCCGGCGAGCTGGAGCGCATGATCCGCGAGGACGGCATCTGCGGTATCACCTCCAATCCGACCATTTTTGAGCAGGCCATCAACGGCAGCCCGGATTATGATCATGCCCTGCAGGCGCTGGTCATGCAGAATCCCGGACAATCGCCCCAGGAGCTTTTCTACACGCTGGCGGTGGAAGACATCCAGGCGGCGGCGGATATACTCCTGCCGGTTTATGAATCGAGCGGTCATCGCGACGGCATGGTCAGTCTGGAGGTTTCGCCGGAGCTGGCGCACGACACCGCGGGCACCATCGCGGAGGCGCGCGCCTTGCACAAGCGCGTGAACCGTCCAAATCTGATGATCAAGGTGCCGGCGACGCGCGAAGGGCTGCCGGCGATCCAGCAGCTGATCTCCGAAGGGATCAACGTCAATGTCACACTGCTGTTCGCGGTCGATCGTTATCGCGCCGTCGCCGAGGCCTATCTGGCCGGACTGGAGGCGCGCCGCGACAATGGCTACAGGCATAATGACGTCGCCTCCGTCGCCAGCTTCTTCATCAGCCGTGTCGACAATCAGGTCGACAAGCTGCTGGAGCAGAAGGCGGCCGCCGCGCCGGAGGGTGAGCGCGCCGCGATTCTCGCGCTGCGTGGCAAGGCGGCCATCGCCAATGCCAAGCTGGCCTACCAGGTTTATCGCGAAATGTTCGGTTCCGGACGTTTCAGGGCGCTCGCCCATGCGGGGGCGCATGTCCAGCGTTTGCTGTGGGGCAGCACCGGCACCAAGAATCCGGATTACAGCGATGTGCTCTATATTGAGGAGCTCATTGGTCCCGAAACGGTGAATACCGTGCCGCCCGGGACATATCTGGCCTACCGCGATCACGGCGATCCGCATGTGACGCTGAGCCTGGGTGTAAGTGAGGCACGTGATGTGTTGCAGCGCATCGCCGAGCTCGGTATCGACCTTGCCGAGATTACACGCGAGCTCGAAGTGGACGGCGTGAAGAAGTTCGCGCAGTCCTTCCATACCCTGCTGGATGTCATCGCGAACAAGGCGGCCGTCATGTCACCCACGCGCGCCAGCGGCGGGACTCGCCGCGGCTGATCCCGTCTGACAAAGGTCCGCGGTGGATACCACCGCGGACCTTTTTCTTTTTCCTCCTATTGGGGACAGATTTATTTTTCGGGTTACCTCTCGCCATTTGCCGGGGCATCCTGAAAAATAAATCTGTCCCCATATCTGGTTGTGACAGGAGAGATGGAGCGGGAACTGGCGAATGCCGTCGCGGAGGCTATCAGCGCGGCCACCGGCGCGACCTTTACCGCGCGGGCGCGGGAAGGCGTCGGAGGCGGATGCATCAATGACGCGTGGCGACTCGATGGTGATGGGCGGAGTTTCTTCGTCAAGCTGAATGAGCCCGCACGGGAGGCGATGTTCGCCGCCGAGTTCGCCGGGCTGGAGGAGCTGCGCGCGGCAAACGCCGTGCGCGTTCCAATGCCTGTGTGTCTGGGAGCGACCGGGCGCGCGGCCTTCCTGGTGCTGGAGTGGCTGGAGCTGGGCCGGGGCGAGGGCGCAGGCTACGAACTTCTGGGGCGCCGGCTCGCGGACCTGCATCGCGTCACGCGCCCCTCCTTCGGCGGGTCGCGCGACAACACGATCGGTTCGACACCGCAGCCCAACCGCGCCGATACAGACTGGGTGCGGTTCTGGGGTGAGCGGCGGCTGGGCTATCAACTCGAGCTCGCCGCGGCCAATGGGCATCGCGGCCGCCTGCTGCAGCGCGGCGAACACCTGCTGGCGGTGCTACCCATAATCCTGGCGGGACATGTCCCCGCCCCGGCATTGCTGCACGGCGATCTCTGGTCAGGCAATGTCGCCTTCACCCGCGGCGGCGAGCCGGTGATCTTCGATCCGGCGGTCTACTACGGCGACCGCGAGACCGATCTCGCGATGACCGAGCTGTTCGGCGGTTTTCCCGCCACCTTCCATGACGCCTACCGCGAGGCCTGGCCGCTCGATCCCGGCTACGAACTGCGGCGGACGCTCTACAATCTCTACCATGTGCTCAATCACCTTAATCTGTTCGGCGCCGGCTACCGTGCGCAGGCGGAATCCATGATCGACATGCTGTTGGGGGAGGTGAGCTGAAAAGACAGGACTAAGGACTAAGTAAAATACTTTGGATTTTCCGGTGACATGCATGGATGGTGATGGGGAATGGGTAATGGGTGATTAAAACATACTGGCAGCATAGCCCTGGGTATACTCACCCATTACCCATCACGCCTTTGATCTTTCACTCAGTCCTTAGTCCTGAGTCCTTAGTACTAGGGTTTACTTGAAGTCGAGCTGCAGCATCTTGCCGCCGGTCTTGTCCGCCAGCGTCTGGTATTCCCACAGGGTGGTGGGGTTGGAGCGGCCGATCGGCAGGGTGAACACGGGACTTGGGATGTTCAGGTAGAAAATGCGGTCATCCGAGGGTTCGTCACCGAGCAGCAGGTAGGCGCCCGGTGTCCTGGCGTTCATGGCGGCCTTGCGGAAGGCGTCGCCGATGGTCTCGTTGGCGCCGATGAAGGGCGCTCCGCGCATGAGCTGGTCGAACATCTCACCCATCGAGCCGGTATAGGTATCGGCCTTCTCGTCGGAAAACCAGGTGATCGCGTCGAGGTGCTTGCCGGAACGGATCACGATCACGCGCAGGATGGGAATCAGGAAGGACGACAGCCCATGCATGGAGCCTGTGGCGTCGACCACCAGGTGAAGATCCTTGCCGGGCAGGTTGCGCAGGCCGGAAATGAAGATGTCGAAATCCTTGCGTCCCTGGCCGCTGTCGAGCTGGGCCGCCTCAAGCGCGCGCTCCATCTGGGCATCGGTACTCATGACGGCCATATCATCGAGTTCGCGTATCAGCCGTTTACGGTCGGCGTCACTCTGCTGGAGTTCCCGGGCCATCTCCCCGACCTTTTGCTTGAGTTTCGGGGTCTCGTATTCTTCCGCCAGTCGCGAGGTGATCAGGATCATCACGAACAGGAAAATGAACGTCGCCAGCATGAGCAGCGCCATGTCCGAGAAGCTCTCGTGGATGTTCGTGAAGGTGAATTTGCGTCTTTCCTTCATGGTGCGGTCCGCTGCTCAGGATTTCGGGCCCATGATGACGTCGCGCAGGCGCTCCCACCAGGATTTGTTGATACGCCGCATCGCATTGACCTCGCCTCGCATCATCTCGATGCTGTGTTTGTGCAGGCGGATATGTTCGAGCAGGATCTTGTTTTCATCCTGCGACAGGTCGCGCAGCAGGACGGCTTCCTCGCGGAACCGGGACATGGTTTCGCGCGACTCGTTGAACGCATGCTGCAGCACTTTGATGCGCAGCCCGAGCGCTTCAATCTGGGTGTCGAGCTGACGCAGGTCGCGCTGCATCGAGGGTTGCAGGTCGGCGGCGCAATGCACCAGACAGGTCCGCATCACGGCGTCGTACACACTGTTGATGCCGTGCTCGGTGATCTGGGCGAACACGCGCAGCAGTACGCCGCCGAGCACCGCCCCGAGCAGGGTCGTGTAGAAGGCGGTGCCCATGCCGGCCATGGCCTTGCGCAGGCCGCTCAGCATCATCTCCGAGTCATGGCCGAGCGCCTCCAGCGATCCGGTCAGGCCGGTGAGCACCAGGGTGAGTCCGACCACGGTGCCGATCAGGCCGAGCGTGATGAGCAGATTGCCGATGACATCGATCGAATGACTGATGCGCTGGTAGATCGAGAGTTCGCTGGTAAGCAGGGCCTCGGTATCTATGCTGCCATTGCCGGTTTCCGTCGTCGTCTTGAGCTCGATGAAGAACCTGCCCACGGCGCGCTGCCGGGGGAGGCGATCGATGACTTTAAGGCCCTGGCCTGCGACGCTTTCATCCACGCGGTTCGCTACCAGCGCCTCCAGCGTGACCATAATAGTGAGGATAAAGCTGCCGATGAGTCCGAACACGAACAGGCCGATAATCAGCCAGGTGATGCGGCTCTGGTCGGAGCGGACGAATTCCCAGACCTCTCCGCCGCGATAGAGGGAGAAATAGGTGATGACGGCGGTAGCGCCCCAGATAATCCACAGCAGCAGTGTTCGAAAAGGTTTCTGGTTCATTGTTACCTTACGTCATCGCCATAATGCGTACCTCGGGGGGCCTGCTGCGCGGTGCCTTGAGCGCGCGCAGGCCAGTCGCCGGACTGAATGGGTCGCGATTCGGGTGAAATGCATGATGAATTGTAATAGAGTTTAACTCCGGACGGGAAACACAGGAATAGCCGCTGTTGGCCTGTTTCCCCTCCCCCCGTGATCGCCGCATCATCCCGGCGGTCGTCTTGTCTTCACCCCCCTGATTGCCCGGGGCGCCAGACGCGGAGGTGCGTGAGAATGTCTGCCAGGATCATTCCCGGAGTTGTGCTCGCCGGATGCTGCCTGTTTGCCGCCAGCGGTATCGCCACTGCCGAGGAGGATGTCGCCGCCAGGATCATGCAGCGTGTCTACGAGGTCTATGGCGGAGACGACAGCTTTTCCCGACTACGGTTCAGCTTTGAGTACGACGGAGGCAAGACCGGGACCCTTGGGCTGGTGATGGCCTACAAGCGCTATCCAGCAACGGCCGGGGCGGAATCGAAGGTCGTCATGTTCAATGACTACCCTCCCGAGAAGAAGGATATCGGCTATCTTGGCTGGTTCTACCGCGTCGAGCAGGAACGGGACGCCGACCAGTGGCTGTATCTGCCTGAGCTCAGGCAGACGCGCAAGCTGACACGCAAGCCGCGTGATTATTCACGCACGGAGAAACGCACAGAGGGCGACGAGTTTTCGGTTTCCGAGCTGGACCTGGAGGAGCTGGCACCGCGCGCGCCGGTGCTGGATCGCCATACCCTGCTCGGCAGCGAGACCCTGGAGGGGCGGGCGGTGTACACCGTGGAGTCCGTGCCGACGGACCCGGACAGCAGCCCCTACGGAAAGCGAATTGCCTGGATCAGCAAGGACGGGTATCTGCCTTTGCGTGTCGATTGCTATGACCGCGAGGCGCATCTGGTAAAGACCTTGAATTTCACCTGGGCCCAGGTCGACAAGGACTGGGTATGGGAGCGGGTTATTGCGGTGAACCGGGTCAATGGCAACAAGACACTGCTGGAGCAGAGCGACGTTCTGGTCAACCTCGGCCTGCCGGACGATTTGTTCGCCAAGCGCGTGCTGGATCAGGGGGCCGACACCTTCGCGCGCAGAATGTCACGCTATGTCCGCTGAGCGGGACTTTCTCCGCGGAGATCGAGAAGGGTGTAGACTGCACGGAAGGCCGCGATCGCGGGTTGGGATTCATGAAGACCAAGCATTTATATAAAGTGGTATTTCACAACGAGGGCAAGATCTACGAGATCTATGCGCGCCAGGTGAATCAGGGCGGACTCTACGGGTTCGTCGAGGTCACGGATATCGTCTTCGGTGAGAAATCGGCGGTGGTGGTCGATCCGTCGGAGGAACGACTCAAGGCGGAGTTCAGCGACGTGCGCCGCAGCTATATCCCCCTGCACGCCGTGATCCGGATCGACGAGGTCGACAAGCAGGGGACCGCAAAGATCAGCGACGGCGAGAAGGGCGGCAACATCGCCCGCTTTCCGACGTCGCTCTACGCGCCGGGCCGGAACCCCGATACGTCCAGGGAATAGCGACCGCTTCCCGGATTCCACTTTTCTGCATCCGGGCTACGTCCGTCAGAACGATTACATGGGGACAGATGTATAAATCTGCCCAGCCCTCCGAAATTCGTCTCCCTGCCCTGGGCTGCCGGCATTCACTTCTTGTCACTGGCGCAGCGGAAGCCGAGGTCCTCGAAGCGCGATTCCGGTACCAGATAAAAGCGGTAAGCGGAACGGTAGAAGTGGCTCATGACGTAGTGGCCGACGCCGCCCCAGCCGCCGCCGCGTGTGACCTTGAAGCGCTCACCGTAATCCTTGGATGGCTGGTCGTTGCCGGGGTAGGGCTGGTACCAGTCGGAGACCCACTCCATGACATTGCCGGCCATGTCGTCGACGCCGTAGGGCGAGCGGCCCGCCGGCAGTGATCCGACCGGCATCACGCCGGACTCCTCGCCGCGGCCCGCGTTGACGCGTTCGAGCGACCAGTCGTCGCCCCAGGGGAATTCGCGGCCTTCGGCGCCGCGCGCGGCCTTTTCCCATTCACGTTCGGTTGGCAGACGCTTGCCCGCCCAGGCGCAATAGCGGCGCGCGTCTTCCCAGCTCACCCCGCTGACGGGCAGATCTTCCAGTTGGCTGCGTTTGGCCTCGATCGCATCCAGCAGTGTGTCCTTGTCCAGCATGTGCGTATCGCGGTTCAGGCGGAATGTTTCCGCCGCCAGCTGACGCAGGGTGGCGACCTCGGCGACTTCAATAACCGGACGTGTCAGCAGGAAGCCGTTGCCCTGCCATGGATCCGGCAGCCAGTAATTCTCGGCGATCACGAAGGCGCGGTAGTCGGCGTTGGTGACCTCGAAGCGGTCGATCAGGAAGGCGTCGAGGTGGATCTTTCGCCGCGGGTGCTCATCCAGGTAGAGAGGTTTATTGAGGCCGAGGTCCTGGCTGTCCGTGCCGGTGTCGTGCGCGTCACTGCCGAACAGAAAGTCGCCGGCCGGTATTTCGATCATCTGGTCCGCCCCGGCGGCCGGGCCGGCAAGCGCAAACAGCAGCATGAAGAGCGTGCGTTTCATCGGCTGCCCTCCGCGTCCTTCGCGCAGCGGAAGCCGAAGGAGGAGTTTTTCACGCGCGCATTGAAAAAGCTGCGGTTGAAGGTGGGAGCGGAGATGCCGCATTTGTAGAACGAGCAGTCCCACCATGAGCCGCCCTTGAGAATCTTGTAGATCTCGCCGAAATTTTCCGATTTCGTGCTGTTGCCAGGGTGAGGAAGGTACCAGGAAGCGGTCCATTCCCATACGTTGCCCGACATGTCGGCGAGCCCGTAGGGGCTTGCGCCGGCCTTGAAGGCGCCGACCGGCGTGGTGTCGCCCTCGCGCCCGAGGCTGGCCCAGCGCACCGGGGTGTTGGCGGCGCGGATATTGAATTCGTCGCCCCAGGGAAAGATGCGGGCATCCGTCCCGCGCGCCGCCTTTTCCCATTCCTGCTCGGTCGGCAGGCGTTTGCCGGCCCAGGCGCAGTAGTCGCGCGCATCGAACCAGTTGACGAAGGTGACCGGATGGTCGGCCTTGCCGCGCGGCGCGACGCGCCTCTCGAAATCATCCGGCGCGCGCCGTCCCGTTGCCTCGATGAATTGCTGATACTGCAGATTGGTGACTTCGTATCTGTCGATCAGGTAATCGCCGAGGCGCACGGTGTGCCGCGGCCCCTCATCGGCGAGGCGGTCATTGCTGCCCATCTGGAATTCACCGGCGGGAATGCGCACCATCGGCCCGGGCGCGGCGCCGAATCGCGTACCCTCGTAGTACATCTCGCCGCCCAGGCCGAGGGTGTCGCCATCCGCGCTTGCCGATTCAGCGGACTTCGCTCCGGCCAGTGATTTGAGCGGGCCACCACGTTCACCGTTTTCATGACAGGTGGAGCAGCCGCGTTTCAGGTCCAGGCCGGAAAAACCGGTCTGCGTGTGGCAGGTGGCGCATTGCTCGATTTCCCGGCTGTGGTGCAGGCTCCTGAGATCGGCCGCGGCCTGTACGGCCGAACCCGCAAACACGCCGGCGGCGAGCAGCAGACCCGCGGGGATGGCTCGGGTGATGATGGCGCGGAGGTACATGGGTGGAGAAATAATAACACTTAAAACGCAGGGCTGAGTCAGGATCATAAACGTGATGGGCGATGGGTAATGGGTGATTAAACACATTGATAGTCAAGTTCAAGGTACGCTTCACTCTTTACCCATCACCCATCACACATCACCCATCACGTCCTTATTTCTCACCGAGTCCTCGGCCCTGATTTCGGGGTGCTACAATTCTTCTGGAATTTGAGAGGGTATTCCGAGACATGAATCCCGCTGTTGTTTTTCAGGCCCGCGGTCTCACCAAGGTCTATCACATGGGGGAGGTGGAGGTGCACGCCCTGTGCGGCATCGACCTCGATCTCTATCAGGGTGAGTTCGTCGTGCTGCTCGGGCCCTCGGGCAGCGGAAAATCGACGCTGCTCAATATCCTGGGCGGACTCGATACGCCGACCGGCGGTCGCGTGATGTACGGCGAGCGCGAGCTGACACGCTACGATGACGCCGAGCTGACTGCCTACCGGCGCGAGCACGTCGGCTTCGTGTTCCAGTTCTACAACCTGATACCCAGCCTTACCGCGCGCGAGAACGTGGCGCTGGTGACGGATATCGCGCGCAATCCGATGAGCGCCGATGAGGCGCTGCGCCTGGTCGATCTCGGCGAGCGGCTGAATCATTTTCCGGCGCAGTTGTCGGGCGGCGAGCAGCAGCGGGTGGCGATCGCGCGCGCGGTGGCGAAACGGCCGGCGGTGCTGCTGTGCGACGAGCCGACCGGCGCCCTGGACGTCGCCACGGGCATCAAGGTGCTGGAGGTGATCGAACGCGTCAACCGGGAGATCGGCACCACCACGATCATTATCACCCACAACGTGGTCATCGCCGGCATGGCTGACCGGGTGATTCATCTGAGCAACGGGCTGATCCAGAGTGAGGAACGCAATGCCTCCCGTGTCGCGCCGGCACGATTGAGCTGGTAGCCATGCGCGCGCTGGATCGCAAGCTGTGGCGCGACCTCTGGCTCATGAAGGGCCAGGCGGTGGCAATCGGCCTCGTGATCCTGTGCGGCGTGGCGACATACATCATGTTCATCGCCATCCTCGACAGCCTGCGCGCCACGCGCGCCGACTATTATTCCCACAACCGTTTCGCGGACGTGTTCGTGAGTCTGAAGCGCGCGCCGGAAGGCCTGCGCCGCCAGATCGAGGCGATCCCGGGCGTGACCCGGGTCGAGACCCGGGTGGTGGCCGGGGTGAATATCGACGTCGAGGGTTTCGCCGAACCGGTGACCGGGCTCATCGTCGCGGTGCCGGATGAAGGCTACCAGCCGCTCAACACGCTCTATATGCGCAGCGGCCGCTATGTGGAGCCGTATCGCGCCGATGAGGTCATTGTCAGCGAGGCCTTCGCCGAGGCCCATGGTTTCACGCCGGGAGACCGGCTCGCCGCGGTCATCAACGGGCGGCGCCAGTCTCTGACCATCGTCGGCACGGCGCTGTCCCCCGAATATATCCATCAACTGCGTCCGGGCGGCATATTCCCCGATTACAAGCGCTATGGCGTCATGTGGATGGGGCGCAAGGCGCTTGGCAATGCGCTCGACATGGACGGCGCCTTCAATGACATCGTGCTGGAGCTGGCCGTCGGCGCCAGCGAGCACGACGTCATTGACCGCCTCGACCGTCTGCTCGACCGCTACGGCGGACTCGGCGCCTACGGGCGCGAGGACCAGCGTTCGCACCGGTTCCTCGACGAGGAGTTCGGTCAGCTCGACATGATGTCGAAGATGTTCCCGGTCATCTTCCTCGGCGTCGCCGCCTTCCTGCTCAACGTGGTGATCACGCGCCTGGTCGGTCTGCAACGCGAACAGATCGCGATCATGAAGGCCTTTGGGTATGGCAATGCCACCGTGACCTGGCATTACCTCAAGCTGGTGCTGGTGGTGGTGCTGTTCGGCGTGGCTGGCGGTATCGCGTCCGGCGCCTGGCTTGCGCACCTGATGGGCACTATATATATGGAGTTCTTCCGCTTTCCCTATCTCACCTTCACCCTCAATGCACATGTGCTGAGTGAGGCGACACTGGCCAGCATGGGTGCGGGTGCGCTTGGCACCCTGCTGGCGGTACGCCGCGCGGCGGCGCTCAAGCCAGCCGAGGCGATGCAGCCGGCGCCTCCCGCGCGCTACCGCGAGTCGTGGCCGGAGCGGCTGGGTTTGCGGCGCTGGCTGTCGCCGTCGAACCGGATGATCCTGCGCCACATTGGCCGGCGTCCGTTCAAGTCCGCGGTGACGGTATGCGGCATTGCCGTCGCCTGCGGGATCACCATGACCGGACATTTCCAGAAGGATACGGTCGGTTACATGCTGGACGTGCAATATGGCATGTCGCAGCGCGAGGATATTTCGCTGGTCTTTACCGAGCCGACCTCCTACCGCGCCCGGTACGAATTGGCGGCCCTGCCGGGGGTGCGCCGGGTCGAGGTGCAGCGCAGCGTTCCGGTCGAGCTGCGCAATGGACACCTCAGCTATCGCACCGCCATCCGGGGCATGCAGCCGGGCGGCGATCTGCAACGCCTGCTCGATGCGGAACTCCGGCCGATTGAGCTGCCATCCTCGGGGGTGATCCTGACCGACTATCTGGCCGAGATGCTCGGCGTTCGCCCGGGCGACCGTCTTACCGTGGAAGTGCTCGAAGGGGGGCGCCCGGTGCGTGAGGCGATCGTGGCCGGCGTCGTCAAGGAATACCTCGGCGTGTCCGCCTATATGGAGCTCGGCGCGCTCAATCGTTTCATGCGCGAGGGACCGGCGATCTCGGGCGCCTGGCTCGCTGTGAGTGACGGCGACGAGCTGGCGCGGCTGTACCGCGCACTGAAGGACATGCCGCGCGTGGCCGGGGTGGCGCTGCGCCGGCAGGAGATCCGGAACTTCAACAAGACGATGAACGAGTCGCTGCTGTTCTACACCTTCGTAGCAATGATCTTCTCGGTCATCATTGCCTTCGGGGTGGTGTACAACAGCGCGCGTATCGCGCTGACCGAGCGCAGCCGCGAGCTGGCCAGCCTGCGTGTGCTCGGCTTCACGCGCGGCGAGATCTCGTACATCCTGCTCGGCGAGCTCGGACTGCTCACCGTGATCGCGCTGCCGCTCGGCCTGTACACCGGACGTCTGCTGTGCTGGATGATCGCCCATAATCTGCAGAACGACCTGTATCGCATTCCGCTGATCCTGCAGCCCAATACCTACGCCTTCGCGGTCACCGTAGTGATCGCCGCGGCGGTGGTGTCCGGCCTGGTGGTGCGCCGCCGGCTCGATCAGCTGGACCTGATCGGGGTGCTGAAGACAAAAGAATAGGACGGAGTAAATATCAAAGGCGTGATGGGTTATGGGTGATGGGTGATTATTAAAGAGCATCTGGTCCGGATGCCGGCGCTGCGCGCCTTTATCCGGGCTACGTGCCCAAGGTCATGGGCGTGATGCGTGATGAGGAAGGAACGCAGGCGGGGCCGAAGGTTTTTAATCACCCATCACCCATCACCCATCACCCATCACCCGCAACCCAAACACTTGACACTGTTTGTGCCACAGGGTTTGATCGGACAGAAGAACCTGGGAGTCGAACATTGAAACACTGGCGTACCCGCATTGCATACCTCGGCATCGCGCTTCTGGTGCTGGTGCTTTTGGCCTACGGTTTCCGGCCGCAGCCGGTCGCGGTCGATACCGCGCGGGCGGAACGCGGGGCCTTGCGCGTGATGGTGGAGGAGGAAGGACGCACGCGAGTCATCGACCGTTTCACGGTCTCGGCGCCGGTGGCCGCCTACGCCCGCCGCGTGGATCTAAAAGTGGGTGACGAGGTGAAGCGGGGTATGCCGCTGCTGGTTCTTGAGCCGCTGTCCTCCGACGTACTCGATCCACGCAGCCGGGCGGCGGCGGAGGCGCGCGTGGCCGCGGCCGGCGCCACCCATCTCGCGGCAAAGGAGAACGCGGCGGCCGCCGCATCGAGCGCGGAGCTCGCGCGCGTGGATCACATGCGTGCGCTGGAACTGCGCAAGGGCAATCTGGCGAGCGCAGAGCAGGAGGATCGCGCGCGCGCCGAGGCAGAGCGTACCCAAGCCGTGCTGCGCGCGGCACAGCTTCAGGTCGAGGTGGCGCGCCACGATCTCGATGCCGCACGGACCACGCTCGCCTATTCGGCGGCACAGGAACGCGGTGAGGCGCTGGAACGCGTCACCTTGCGTTCGCCCGTCGGCGGGCGCGTGCTGACGGTCCATCGCGAAAGCGAGGGTGTGGTCGCGAACGGGGAAGCACTGATCGACGTCGGTGATCCGCATGCGCTGGAGGTCGAGGTCGACGTGCTGTCGGACGACGCCGTGCGTATCCGCCCGGGCATGCGCGTGGAGTTTGAGCGCTGGGGTGGTGACGAGGCGTTGAACGGTGTGGTGCGCACCGTGGAGCCGGCCGGGTTCACCAAGATCTCGGCCCTCGGTGTCGAGGAGCAGCGCGTGCTGGTCATCGCCGACATTACCTCGCCGCCGGAGCAGTGGGAGCGTCTCGGCGACGGATATCGCGTTGAGGCCGGCTTCATCCTGTGGGAGGCGTCGGATGTGTTGCAGATTCCGTCCAGCGCGCTGTTCCGCGCCAGCGGCGATTGGTACGCCTTCGTGGTCGAAGACGGACGCGCCCGCCGCCACAAGCTCGAGATCGGTCACCGCAACGGCCTGCAGGCGCAGGTGCTCGGCGGGCTCAAGGGCGGCGAGACCGTGATCGTGCATCCGGACGATACGCTGGAGGATGGGGGAAGGATTAAAGACAGGGCCGAGGAATAAGGACTCAGGGCCGGGTCGAAATCAAAGACGTGATGGGTAATGGGTGATCAAGAACACGGGATCCGGGGACAACGGTTAATGGGTTTCCCGGATCCCGCTTCGCTTCATCCGGGCTACATGCCAATTATCATCACGCCCCGGCCGTTCATCTGACACCAGCCGCTATTCGCGCGCGCCGTTGCGCTGCAGCAGCAGGGTGATGTTGTTGCGGCCCTTGTTCATGGCCGCCATCATCGGGGTCATGCCCTGTTCGTCGCGCGCTGTAATGTCGGCGCCCGCGGTAATCAGGGTTTGCACGATGTCGATGTGATCGCGGTTCGCGGCCCAGTGCAGGGCGGTCGCCTGAGTTTTATCCCCCAGGTTGACGTCGGCGCCGCGCGCGATGAGCAGCTTCACGACCTCGGTATGACCCCTGGTGCTGGCCCGGATCAGCGCCGTCGAGCCCGATTCATCCTGCGCGTTGATGTCCGCGCCGCGATCGAGAAGCAGCGTGATGAGCTCGATGTTCCCGACACGCGCGGCATGCGCCAGCGCCGTCCAGCCGTAGCTGTTACGCGCGTTGACCTCGCCCTCGGAGGCGAGCTTCTGCACCTCGGCGACGTCTTCGTGCATCACGGCCTGCATCAGCGGTGTGTTGTTATCGCAGCCGCCGAGAAGGAGCAGGCCGAGCAGAAGGGCGGAGAATGGGAGATGTTTTGGGTTCATGGCGGGTATTTTACCATTATTCGTGGCTACAGCTGGTCTGGGCGGGGGAGCGCCGGTTATCATTGGCGCAGGGTATTCTTTGACCGGTCAAGCCATGAAACAGTACACCTGCCCGAGCTGCAAACAGAACGCCATCCCGCTGACCGACAAGTACCGCGCCGGGATCTGGCTCATCATCCTGTGTCCGAACTGCGGCGCCCGTCTGTGCGCGCAGCCCTGGCTGATGATGGTCGCCTACATGATCTATGTGTGGGTCGCGGCCTGGTTCGGGTTCTGGGCCTGGCTCGAGCATGCCTTTATGCCACTGTTGTATCTGATTCCGATCTGGCTGTTGCTCGATTTCCTCAATATCACCTACATGCCGCTCTCGGTGCTGCGCCCCAAGGGGCCGTGACGCATCCGGGTCAGTCCGCTTCGCCATGGCGCATATCCTCGGCATCGGCATCGCCACCCTCGACATCATCAACAGCGTCGATGGTTATCCCGCGGAGGATGCCAAGGTGCGGGCCGCCGCCCAGTCGATCCGGCGCGGCGGGAATACGGCCAACACGCTGACGGTACTGGCGCGGCTTGGGCATCGCTGCGCGCTGGCGGGAGCCCTCGCCGACGACCCCGACAGCCGCTATATACGTGATGACCTCGCCGCGCATGCCGTCGGCATTGCCCCCTGCCGGGTGTTTGCCGGCGCGCACACGCCGATCTCCTACATCGTGCATAATCTCCGCAATGGTTCACGCACCATCGTGCATTACCGCGATCTGCCGGAATATCCGTTCGAGGCATTTCAGCGCATCGATCTGTCGCACTACGATTGGTGCCATTTCGAGGGCCGTAATGTCGAGGAAACCGCGAAGATGCTGCGGCATGCCAAGGCGCATGGCGAGCTGCCGTGCTCGCTGGAAGTGGAGAAACCGCGCGATGGCATTGAGCGCCTGTTCGAGCATGCCGACCTGATCCTGTTCGGACGGGAGTATGCCCTGACCCGGGCCGATACGCCGCAGGCGTTTCTGCGTGGGATGAGGAGTGAACTGCCCGGTATCGATCTGGTGTGCGCATGGGGCGAGCAGGGAGCCTGGGGGATGGATCGTGACGGCCTCGACCTGCATGCCCCGGCCTGGCCTCCCCCGATGGTGGTGGATACGCTGGGCGCCGGCGACACCTTCAACGCCGGCGTGATCGACGCCCGCCTGCGCGGCGAACCGCTGGCCGCGGTGCTGGCGCATGCCTGCCGGCTCGCGGGTGAGAAGTGCGGTGTTGAAGGCCTGAGGCTGCCGTCGCTGGCCGACAACCGAACCTGAAATCGGGGACAGATTTATTTTTTATAATAGTTTGATTCAATAAGGAATTTGGAAAATAAATCTGTCCCCAATAAATTCATGATCGAGGTTTACGACAAGAAGGGCTTCATCCGGCTGCTGCAGCTCGAGGCGGATACGCTGGTGGGCGCGGAGCTCGCGACGGCGGAACTGCCGGAGGCCAACCTGGTGCAGTACGATCTGCGCGGGATCCGGCTTACGCGCGCCAACCTCGCGCATGCCGACCTGCGCCTCGCCCGGCTCGCCGGCGCCGATCTCGCGCAGGCCAATCTCACCGGCGCCGATCTCTCCGGCGCCGACCTCACCTCGGCCGATCTGTCACAGGCGGACCTCGCCGGCGCCAGGCTCGACGGCGCCGTGCTCACGGACGCCCGGCTGCCGGCGGCGCATACCTCCGCGGGGACGTTTGCGGGGGTGGAGATCAAGGTCGAGAAAACATAGGACTAAGTGCTGAGGACTAAGGACTAAGTAAAAAACAAAAATGCGAAATTGGGCTCAATGCAATAAAGCCTGATAGCAGGCTTGCGGGTTTTATCTTTTCACTTAGTCCTTAGTCCTCAGCACTTAGTCCTGTCTTTATTCATCCCACAACCATGCCGCCCCTCTTACCCCCGACGAATCGCCCCAGCGGTTTTTGACGATGCGGCCGCGCCAGTCTGGGTGGAAGACATGGCGGCGGACCCGCTCCGGTCCCTCTGTGTACAGTTCGTTGACGTTGGACATACCGCCGCCCAGTACGATGACGTCGGGGTCGAGGATATTGATCACCACGGCGAGCGCGCGTCCGAAGCGGTCGAGGTAGCGTGCGAGGCAGGCCTGCGCCAATGCGTCTCCCGCACGCGCCGCGGCCACGATCGCCGCGGGCGTGATCGCGGCTCCGCCCGCGCGTCGATAATCGGCGGCGAAGCCGGGGCCGGAGAGAAAGGTCTCCACGCAGCCGCGCCGGCCACAGTAGCACTCCGGACCTTCGGCCTCGAGCGGGTTGTGTCCCCATTCGCCGGCGATGCCGTGCGGTCCGGACAGCACCTGTCCGCGCACGACGATCCCGCCGCCGACGCCGGTGCCGAGGATCACGCCGAACACCGCCTCGGCCCCTGCCGCCGCGCCGTCGATGGCCTCCGACAGGGCGAGGCAGTTGGCGTCATTGACCATGCGCACCGGCCTGCCGAGCGCCGCCTCGATGTCGGCGCGCAGCGGGCGGCCGTTCAGACATACCGTGTTGCTGTTGTAGAGGAGGCCGAGCGCATTGCTCGCGCCCGGGGCGCCGATGCCGATTGAGGCGTCCGGCGCGGTGCGCCACAGGGAGGCGACCAGTTCCGCCACCGCGCGGACGATGTCGTCGTAGCCATTCGGCGTGGCGACGCGCTCGCGCCGCAGGATCTCGCGCCCGTGTGACATCACCACGCCTTCTATCTTGGTCCCGCCGAGGTCTATGCCGATGCGTTCTGTCATAGAGCAAGCTCCCGCTGCCAGCTACGGCCTAGTATAGACTCCGCGCTGCAGGTTGACCCTGCGGTGTCTATTATAAGGAATGGGCAGATTTGAAATCTGTCCCCTTTCCGTAAAATTGCAGGGGGCAGTCTGCTACAATGCCACCACATCGGTATATGTGGCCGGGGATGGAATTCAAATCCGTCCCCATAACCCGTTTCCGGCGTCTGCCGCCTTGATTTGTAAATTGAAAACGTAAGCGATCGCCCATGGACGTAACCCGCATCCTCGATTCCCTCAATGACGCCCAGCGCGAGGCGGTGGCGATGCCGCCGGGGCCTGCGCTGATCCTGGCCGGCGCAGGCAGCGGCAAGACGCGCGTGCTGGTGCACCGCATCGCCTGGCTGATCCGCGCCGAGAACGTGTCGCCATTCGGTATCCTGGCGGTGACCTTCACCAACAAGGCGGCGGCGGAGATGCGCGGGCGCATCGAGGGCATGCTCGGCATGCCGGCGGGCGGCATGTGGGTGGGCACCTTCCACGGGCTGGCGCACCGGCTGCTGCGGGCGCACTATCGCGACGTCAATCTGCCGCAGACCTTCCAGATCCTGGACTCCGAGGATCAGTACCGCCTGATCCGGCGCGTGCTCAAGAGCATGAATCTGGACGAGGCGCAGTGGGCGCCGAAGCAGGTGCAGTGGTTCATCAATGGACAGAAGGACGAGGGCCGGCGCGCGAAGCACATCGACGACCGCGGCGATCCCTACGTGGGCCAGATGCTGCGCATCTACCAGACCTACGAGGAGGCGTGCCAGCGCGCCGGCGTGGTCGACTTCGCCGAGCTGCTGCTGCGCGCGCATGATCTGTGGCGCGACCGCCCCGAGGTCCTTGCCCATTATCAGGGCCGCTTCGGCCAGGTCCTGGTGGACGAGTTCCAGGACACCAACGCCATCCAGTACGCCTGGCTGCGTCTGCTGACGCAGGGCGGCAATCACCTGTTCGTGGTCGGCGATGACGACCAGTCGATCTACGGCTGGCGCGGCGCGCGCATCGAGAACATCCAGCGCTTCGGCAAGGACTATCCTGGTGCGCAGATGATCCGGCTGGAGCAGAACTATCGCTCGACCGGTACCATCCTGGGCGCCGCCAACGCCCTCATCGATAACAACACCGGCCGCCTCGGCAAGAAGCTGTGGACCGAGGGCGGCAAGGGCGAGCCGATCTATATCTACGGTGCCTTCAATGATCTCGACGAGGCGCGCTTCATCGCCGAACGGATCAAGCGCTGGGTCGAGGAGGGCAACCGCCGCAGCGAGGCCGCTGTGCTGTACCGCTCCAACGCGCAGTCACGCGTGATCGAAGAGGCGCTCATCCGCTTTGGTATTCCTTATAAGGTGTACGGTGGCTTCCGCTTCTTCGAGCGCGCGGAGATCAAGGACGCGCTGGCCTATCTGCGCCTGGTCGCGAACCGTAACGACGATCCTTCATTCGAGCGCGTGGTCAACACGCCCACGCGCGGCATCGGCGAGCGTACGCTCGAACAGGTGCGCCTGCAGGCGCGTCAGGACGGGACCTCGCTGTGGGACGCGGCGCGCGTCGTGTGCGGCGGAAGCGACCTCGGCGCGCGCAGCGGCGGCGCGCTGCGCGTCTTCCTCGACCTGATCGACAGACTTGCCGTGGATGTTACCGACCTGCCGCTGTTCGAGCAGACCGATCACGCCATCCAGAAGAGTGGCCTCATCGCGCACTATCAGAAGGAGAAGGGCGAGAAGGGTCAGGCGCGCATCGAAAACCTGGAGGAACTCGTCAGCGCCGCGCGCCAGTTCGAGTATTCGCCCGAAGAAATGGACATGCCGCCCTTGTCCGCCTTCCTGGCGCACGCCGCGCTTGAGGCGGGCGAGAGCCAGAGCGAGGAGACGGCCGACTGTGTTCAGCTGATGACGCTGCACTCGGCCAAGGGGCTGGAGTACCCGCTGGTGTTCCTTGCCGGCATGGAGGAGGGCATGTTCCCGCACAACCGCTCGGTGGAAGATCCGGGCCGGTTGGAGGAAGAGCGTCGCCTGTGTTATGTGGGCATCACGCGCGCGAAAAAACAGCTCTATATAACCCATGCCGAGACGCGTCGCCTGCACGGCTCCGATATGTATCAGTCGCCGTCGCGTTTCATCAACGAGATACCGAAGGAGCTGACCGAGGAAGTGCGCATGCGCGCCAGTGTGTCGCGCCCGGTGGTCGCGCCGCCGATGGCGGCGTACAAGAAACCCGCGGCCGAGGAGTCAGGTCCAGGCGGGCTCCGGCTTGGGCAGCGTGTCAGTCACGCCAAGTTTGGCGAAGGCGTGGTGCTGAGCTACGAGGGCCGCGGCAGCCACGCGCGCGTCCAGGTCAACTTCAAGGGCGCCGGCAGCAAGTGGCTGGTGGTGCAGTACGCGAACCTGGAGGCGATCTAGGGAAGTGCTGATTAATTTCCATATCGTCAACCCGGGTCCACGCTTCGCTTTGCGCGGAATGACGAATTAGTCAGAGGTTCTCCAGGTTTTCCTCCTGAGAGGAAGTCGAGTTGCGTGATGGTCGTCCCGTATCCCGCGAAAGATAGCGATGTCGCTTCGCCCTGTGTCCGCAACTGCTGTCTCGATACTGACGATATCTGTCTGGGCTGTTTCCGCACAGTGACTGAGATCATGCAATGGGGCGGTGCGAGCGCGGACGAGAGACGGGAGATCCTCGCTCGCTGCCGCCTTCGCGCGACCGCGCGACACGGTGGCGCGGGCATCGCTTCAATATCGGAGGACTAGCTTGTGGGCAAATCGACCGCCACGTACTGGAATCCGCTCGCGTCCGATCACAGCGACCGCTGGCATCCGGTGCCCGGCCTCGAGGGAATGGCGGAGGAGCTGACCCTGAGCCTTGATCCGGAGACCGGTGAATACACACGCCTGACGCGCTTTCACCCCGGCGCCGATACGGCGGCGTCCGGCGGAAAATCCCATGACTATCCCGAGGAGATCTTCATCATCAGCGGCCGCCTGTACGACGCGGCCTTCGGGCTGTGGCTGGAGACGGGTCATTATGCGAGCAGGCCACCCGGCGAGCGGCATGGCCCGTTCAGCACTGATACGGGCTGCGTGGTGCTGGAGATGTCCTTTCCCGATCGGGTTCTTCCGGACCGGAAGCCGTAGCGGCCGGGCCCGGCTGTTGTTCGTAAATGGCCCTGCTTCAAGCCGGCTGGCCATGGATCTCAGGCGCTAATTCAGATCGGCGGCGTACTTGCGCAGCAGTTCCAGCGGCGCAATTTCCAGTGCGCGCCGGTGCGTGCGCTTGAGGTATACCTTCGGCGCCATGCCCTGCTGGTAAGCCTCGAGCCAGCGGGCCGCGCACAGGCACCACAGGTCGCCGGGCTGCAGGCCAGGAAAGCCGTGTTGCGGCATGGGTGTACTGAGATCGTTGCCGCGGAAGCGCGAGTATTCGAGAAATTCCCGGGTCACTGCGATGCACACGGTATGCGAGCCGGCATCCTGAACGCTGGTGTTGCAACAGCCGTCGCGGAAAAACCCGGTCATCGGATTTTCGCTGCAGCTCTCCAGAGGTTCGCCGAAGACGTTGACGGATTCTTCTCTGGCAGGAATTCCCATGGCCGCGGATCTCCCGTGTCGCTTCGTTCGGGTCGCGGGTCATCCGCCCGCGCGAAGGATCCATTATACGCGATGCACGTGAGGTATACCGACAGTTTGCATTCTATGGAAAACCCGACTCTGATCACATAGACTCTTTTGGCGGACTGTCGTGAATCGAGGGGGGTAAGAGCCATGTTCCTGAAAGAGCGCGCGACGGGCGATCTGGTGGAAATTCTTGGTTTCAAAGACCTGGTCGATCCGAGTAACGAGAGAGTAATCGGTCGCTATCATCATGGCGAGGAGACGCAGGACCCGGAAAAGTTCGCCAAACGAGACCTGGTCTTTCCTTCGGGAGAGGCGTTGCCAGCCTGCTGGACCAATCCCGGATATCGCCGCGCGGAAATTCAGCGCAGGCCACGCGGCTGACAGGGTGCGGTTACCCCGTATTTTGACGGCGCGACTTTCGTGCGGGAGTGGTCGTTCATGGTCTGTTTGTCATTGACGAGTTCGAGGCCAGAGCGCTTTTGCTTCCATTCGACCGTTCCGGCCGGCAGGTAACATTCGCCGTTGCGTCCGCGTGTTATTGGCTGATCTTCCCGCGGAGTTTCGATTGCCGCGTACGAGAACGACGGAACCCTCCTTTATGTGGCAGTTGTACATCATCCGGTGCCGGGACAATTCACTCTACACCGGTGTGACCAAGGATGTGACGCGAAGATTTCAGGAACATTCGACGGAGGGCGCGGCATGCGCCAAATATCTGCGCGGAAAAGGTCCTTTCACTCTTGTATATACCTGTGCCGTGGGCAGTCGCCCGGAGGCGCTCCGCGCCGAGCACCGCGTCAAATCGTTGAGCAAGGAGGCAAAGGAGCGGCTGGTATGCGGCATTGCGGCTCTGGCCGATTTGACGTAATTTCCCGCGTTCTCCCATGCCACCCGTCGGCCGCCGGGGTTGCGGTGTGCCGTCAAGGGAATCGGCGTATATTCTGGTGAATCCCATGCGCGTCCCCGCCGGCCAGAGCATGTTACGTCCGATCCGCATCAAGGCGCTGCTCAAGCGCGCCGTACACACCCGCGACTGGTCCGCGTCCGTGCAGATCGGTCTGTCACGAGCGCTCCAGGTCGCCATCTTTATGGTATTCATCGGCGCCTTGTGGGAAAGGCACTGGCTGGTGGCGTTCACGGCATTGGTCGTGCTTGCCCTGACCTTTCTGCCGGCGCTGATAGAACATCAATTTTCAGTGCATCTCCCGGTCGAGTTCACTTTGGTGACTTCAGTCTTCCTGTATGCCAGCTTCGGTCTGGGTGAGGTGCGCGGTTATTATCAGCGCTACTGGTGGTGGGACATCATGCTGCACAGCCTCTCCGCTCTGGTTATGGGATTGATCGGTTTCCTGATGGTGTATGTCTTCTACAGTACTCACCGCATCCGGATGGCGCCGTTATATGTCGCGATAACATCCTTCGGTTTCGCGGTGACAGTGGGGACGCTGTGGGAGATATTCGAGTTTGTGATGGACTGGTTCTTCGGGTTCAATATGCAGAAATCGGGTCTGGTTGATACCATGACCGACCTGATGGTGGATGCTGTAGGGGCCTTGCTCGCCGCGATTCTCGGTTACGGCTATACCCGTCATGGAGATGCCGCGTTCGCGGCTCCGCTGGTGCGTCGCTTCACGGCGCAGAATCCGGCGATCCTGCCAGATGATATGCGCAAGAAGCGGCCGAGGGAGGATGTGCGTTGAGGAGGTGCCGGCACGGTCTGACGGAGCGGCGAGGCGCTCAGCCGGCCAGGCTTTGCCTTTGTGAATTGACAGCGGACACCAGCAGCTCGAATTTATCAGCCGGGATGGCGGGGCTGGTGAGGAAACCCTGATATCGGTCGCAGTGGTGCGCTTTGAGGAAGGCGAATTGCTCGGGAGTCTCGACACCCTCGGCGATGACCTTGAGTCCGAGGGTGTGGGCCATGGCGATGATGGCGGCGGCGATCTCCTTGTCGTCCTGGTGGTGGGGGATATCATCGATGAAGCGCTTGTCGATTTTGAGGACGTCGAGCGGGAAGCGCTTCAGATAGGCGAGGGATGAATAGCCGGTGCCGAAATCGTCGATGGCGAGGCGGATGCCCAGCGCGCGGAGGCGATGGAGAATGGCTTCGGCCTCACCCTCGCGCATCATGAGGGCGCTTTCGGTGAGCTCGAGTTCGAGGCGGTCCGGCGGAAATCCGGAATCCTTGAGAACCCTGCCGATGATGGCGCCGATGTCGCTGTGGCGGAGCTGATGCGGCGCAAGGTTG
>JADLET010000146.1 GCA_020845975.1 Gammaproteobacteria bacterium
ATGCCGGCAAGCTCTTCTGCGCCGACCGAGAACGCAACGACCGGAATGTCGGTCGCCTTGATGCCCTGGTTGCCGAGTTCTTTGTAGAACGGCACGTTGGCGTCGCCGTTGATGGTCGAAACCACCGCCGTCTTCTTGCCAGCCGAACCGAACTTCTTGATGTCAGCCACGATCGTCTGCCAGTCCGAGTGACCGAACGGGGTGTAGTTGATCATGATGTCTTCGGCCTTGACGCCCTTCGACTTCAGATAGGCTTCAAGGATCTTGTTGGTGGTGCGCGGATAAACGTAGTCGGTGCCGGCCAGAACCCAGCGCTGCACCTTCTCTTCCTTGGCGAGATAGTCGACCGCCGGGATCGCCTGCTGGTTCGGAGCCGCACCCGTGTAGAACACGTTAAGCTCGATCTCCTCGCCTTCGTACTGGACTGGATAGAACAGGATCGAGTTCAGTTCCTTGAACACCGGCAGCACGGACTTGCGCGACACCGAGGTCCAGCAGCCGAACACCACGGACACCTTGTCCTTGGTGATCAGCTCGCGGGCCTTTTCGGCGAACAGCGGCCAGTTCGAAGCCGGGTCGACCACGACCGCCTCGAGCTTCTTGCCGAGAACGCCGCCCTTCTTGTTCTGCTCATCGATGAGGAAGAGCACCGTATCCTTCAGCGTGGTTTCGCTGATGGCCATCGTTCCTGAAAGTGAATGAAGGACGCCGACCTTGATGGTGTCCTGTGCCTTTGCCCCGCCAACCGAGGCGAGACCCAAAAAAAGACCCGCAGTTGCGGCCAACCATTTACGGCGACTGAGTGGTGCAACTGCAGCGGTGTTAAAATGCCTAGTCATGCGATGTCATCTCCCTGACGCAGACGTGAAACGCTGTGCGACGGCCTCCGGCCGGCGGCGTTAAGGGAATCGCAAGAACTATGCCATGGCGAAGTTTCACCTAATCATCTGATTTGTCTTAGGAAAATTTGATCTGATGCCGAAGTGTATTTTTGCTGCCTAATTTATGCGCGGCTTTCCTGACGAAGCAAAAGGCATTTGCATAAAAAATATACACCAGTCCGATAGTGTATAAAATCCGTGCAAATGATCCGCCGACGCTGCCCTATCACCTTGCCAACCATAATAGCTCCGCGAGGCCCCCGGGACCGATTTCACCTTGAAAGTGCCGTGTTCCTGCTCCATATCAGCGCCACGACCTTGAGAATCATCGGGTCTTTGCGAGCCGCGTGTACTGATCCCGTTTACGGTTTCTGGCTTGCCCCTTCAGCTAACCGAAGCCGACGCCCCAGACACGCGGGTGTCTCCGACACCCGCCCGCACCCAGCATCCCGCCGGGCGCGCGTTGCGACTCATAGAAAGATACCCTTTTGACCTCCTTTCAGGATTTCGGCCTTGCCGATCCAATCTCGCGTGCGCTCAAAGAAGAAAACTACGTCACGCCCACTCCCATCCAGGCCCAGACCATTCCAATCGCCATCACCGGCCGCGACGTCATCGGCATCGCCCAGACCGGCACCGGCAAGACCGCATCCTTTGCGCTCCCGATCCTGCATCGCATCTTGGAAAACCGCATCAAGCCGCAGCCCAAGACCTGCCGCGTGCTGGTGCTGAGCCCGACCCGCGAACTGTCCGGCCAGATCCTCGACAGCTTCAATGCCTATGGCCGCCATATGCGCCTCACCTCGGCGCTGGCGATCGGCGGCGTGCCGATGGGCCGTCAGGTCCGCTCCGTCATGCAGGGCGTAGAAGTCATGGTGGCAACCCCCGGCCGCCTGCTCGATATGGTTCAGGGCAATGCGCTCAAACTCAACCAGGTCGAATTTCTGGTGCTCGATGAAGCTGACCGCATGCTGGACATGGGCTTCATCAACGACATCCGCAAAATCGTCGCCAAGCTGCCGATCAAGCGCCAGACCCTGTTCTTCTCCGCCACCATGCCGAAGGACATTGCCGATCTCGCCGACCAGATGCTGAAGGATCCGGCGCGCGTCGCCGTGACGCCGGTATCGTCCACGGTCGAACGCATCACGCAGAAGGTGCTGCAGGTCGATCATTCGGCAAAGCCCGCCGTTCTGGCGCAGCTTCTCAAGACCGAGCAGGTCAACCGCGCATTGGTCTTCACCCGCACCAAGCACGGCGCCGACAAGGTCGTAAAAGGCCTTGTAAAGGCAGGGATCCCGGCCGAAGCCATCCATGGCAACAAGTCGCAGAACCACCGCGAGCGCGTGCTGGCGGCGTTCCGGACCGGTGACATCCGGACCTTGGTCGCCACCGACATCGCCGCCCGCGGCATCGACGTCGACGGCATCAGCCATGTCATCAACTTCGACCTGACCAACATTCCGGAAACCTACGTCCACCGCATTGGCCGCACCGCCCGCGCTGGCGCAGACGGCACCGCGATTTCGCTGGTGGCGGGAGCGGAGGAGCTCGGCTACCTGCGCGATATCGAACGCCTGATCAAGGTGACATTGCCGAAGGAAGACCGCCGTACGCCCGGGCAGCAACAGCAGCGACCGGCCGGGGCAACCCAGCAGCGTCAGGGCCGCTCATCCCACGGTCACGGACACAACCCTAACAACCATGGAGCCCGCGCAAACGATGGCGCACCCGGCTCGAAAGGCCCCCGCCGCCGCAGGCGTCCGGGCGGTGGTAACGGCATGGTCCAGACCAACCGTCATGAGGGTGGCGGACGTCACGAAAATGTCCGTCATGAGCAGCCACGCTCTTCTCACGGCAATGGCGGCGATGGTATTCAGGGCGTCGCATTTCTTCACCGGGAAAGCCGGCCTGCGAAGGCGCAAGACCATAAGCGTCATCAGCGCCCGCAGCGTTCGTAGCTTTTGTTGAACAGCACATTAGAGACTCAATTTCAGAGACTTGGAGACCCCATGGCGAAAGAAGAACTGATCCAGTTTGAAGGACTGGTGACCGAAATCCTTCCCGACGCGCGCTATCGCGTCCAGCTTGATGCGGGGCACGAAATCGTTGCCTACACCGCAGGCAAGATGAAGAAGAACCGCATCAAGACACTGGCGGGTGACCGGGTGACCATCGAGATGTCCCCCTATGATCTGGAAAAGGGCCGCCTGATTTTCCGGCACAAGGACGAACGTCCCGCCGGCGCCGGCGGACCTCCCCGCAGCGGCCCGCCGCGCGGCGGCCAATTTCGCCGCAGGTAAGCGACGGCCCGTTCCTTCCCCCGGCGTGCGCGCATGCGACATGCG
>JADLET010000147.1 GCA_020845975.1 Gammaproteobacteria bacterium
CACTATGCTGACGGCGCTGGTGGTGGCGCGCGAATGGGAACGCGGCACCATGGAGGCCGTGCTGTCCACGCCCGCCTCGGTGGCGGAAATCCTGATCGGCAAGCTACTGCCGTATTTCGTGCTCGGCATGCTGTCCACGTTGGGTGCGGCAGCACTGGCCGTATTCGTGTTTGGTGTGCCGCTGCGCGGCTCGTTGGCAGCGCTGCTGCTACTGTCGGCGGTGTTCATGGCACCGGCACTGGGTCAGGGCCTGCTCATCTCATCGCTGGCGCGTAACCAGTTTCTGGCGGCGCAGATCGCGCTGTTTACTGGCTTTTTGCCAGCATTCATGCTCTCGGGCTTCCTGTACGAGATTGACGCCATGCCGGCACCTATCCGCGCCATTACCCGGCTGATTCCGGCGCGCTACTTCGTCGAATCGCTCAAGACGGTGTTTCTGGCCGGAGACATCTGGACGGTATTCACTCGCAATCTATTGGCTATGGCTGCCATCGGTGTCGTGTTTTTCGTGCTTGCCCAGCGCGCCACACGCAAGAACCTGGAGTAGGCCCGTGTCCAGCTCCATCTTCAGCTTCATCCGCTTGCGGGCGCAGTTTATCAAGGAAATCCTCAGCGTCCTGCGCGATCCGCGCAGCCGCATGGTGGTGTTCGTGCCGCCCATCCTGCAACTGCTCGTGTTCGCCTTTTCCGCAACGCTGGAAGTGCGCAATGTCGACATCGCCGTGTACAACCAGGATGCGGGCCGCTGGTCGCACGAACTGGTACAGCGCCTGAATAGTGCCCGCTTCATCACCCAAGTCCGGCATGTGGACAGCCAGCGGTATCTGCACGAGTTGATTGACCGGGGTGAGGTGATCGCCGCGCTCGCCATCCCAGTGGATTTTTCGCGCACGATTGCCGCCGGTGACAGCGGCCGCACACAGGTGCTGGTCGATGGCCGGCGCAGCAACTCCGGTCAGATCACTGTCGCCTATCTGTCCACCATAGCGGCCGATGTCAGCGCTGAAGTCGTGCCCGACGCGCAAGCGCCAACACCCGTGGTCGTGCGTCACTGGTTCAATCCGAACCTGGTCTACCGCTGGTTCATCGTACCCGGACTGACCGGGATCCTGGCGCTGTTCAGCGCGCTGCTCATCACCTCGCTGTCGATTGCGCGCGAACGCGAGCTCGGCACTTTCGACCAGTTGCTGGTGTCGCCCACCTCAACGCCGGAAATCATCATTTCCAAGTCGCTGCCGGCGCTAGCGATCGGCACCCTGCTGGGTCTTTTCATGATCAGTGCGGGCGTATTTTTGTTCCGCATTCCCTTTACCGGTTCGTTCGGCTTGCTGCTTGCCAGCCTGGTGCTATTCATCTTGTCGGTGGTCGGCATCGGCCTCATGATTTCCGCGGTCAGCATGACGCAGCAGCAGGCCATTCTGGGTGCATTCGCTATTGGCGTGCCGGCGGTACTGATGTCCGGCTTTGCTACGCCGGTGGAAAACATGCCAGTGGTCCTGCAATGGTTGGCCCAGGTCATTCCGCTGACCCACTTCCTCATCATTGTCGAAGGCAGCTTTCTTAAAGCCATGCCGCCTGGTGACATTCTCGCCAGCCTGTGGCCGCTGGCGGTCATCGCCATGGCCACGCTGACGATGGCAACCGTATTCGTCCGAGGACGCCTCCAATGAAACCGAAGACCCGTACTCCTTCTTTTTACGCATCGACCACGGGGCTAGATGTGCACTTTCAGAAGGTTTCTATCCGGATATGAACGAGGAGGCTACGGTTGTCGAAGCTTCAGTCAATCCCCTCAAGACCGAATGGTCAGGCATAAAAATGTGCCTCTCAGTGCCGAGAGGCCATGGCGCGAAGCGTGATTGAGGGTTGCCTTGCCAGACCGTCAGGCAGCAGAGAAGGTGCTCAGCTTGTGCATGAACATCCTGTTAAATCTGCTGACATGCCATGCATAACCACTTGCCATCCAGATAATGGAGTCTTGCTTCATGAACGAAACGCACTCTGTCACCATTACGCGCCAAGACAAGTTCAAGTTTCTGATCGATTTCGAGCCTGGACTTGGGCAGATCATGGGTGACGAGACCCCGCCGATCGGCGACGGCACAGGCCCAGCGCCGGCCCATCTACTGGCCGCCGCGATGGCCAATTGTCTGTCGGCCAGCCTGGTATTCGCGATCGGCAAGTTCAAGGGCGACCCTGGGCATCTCGTCACTACGGCAACCTGGGAAGTTGGCCGCAATGAACAGAACCGGCTGCGCGTAACCGTCGTCAATGTGGCGATCACGCTGGGAGTCGCAGCCGATACCTTGCCGCGGCTCGATCGCGCACTGGAACAGTTTGAGGATTTCTGCACCGTGTCCCAGAGCGTACGCGCTGGCATTCCGTTCAATGTCACCGTGAAGGAGATGGATGGAACTGTGCTGAAACAGGGCTAATCCGCTATGTTCTCGTATCTCGGCTCCGAGCATCAGCACCAGCGCCTGTGCGTAGAGGTCGAAGCAATCCCATTCCATCTCTTCGACGGATCGTCATGCCTATATGGGAGGGGAGACGAGTTCGACACGCACGAAGGGTTTGATCTAGATCGCTTTAGCCCCTTCTCTCGAGAGGCCACCCGACGAGCCAGGCATCGGTACCGCCACCGAGCTTCATCTCTCGCTCGTGGCGCGCAGAAATCACCTGTGCGATTCGCGCGAGAAGGCGAGCTCATTAAGTAACTGAGGCGCTCCATACAAAGGCGACAAGAAGGAGGAAGTTGTCGAGAAATGAAGCACAGTCTGGTTCTCGATAAAACACTTAACGACCTCATGGAAGCAAGCGACCTCGCTCAGGATGAGCACGGCATAAAGCAAGCGCTCCGCAACTTCACGACCGCGGCCGGCTTCGATCGCTTCGCCTACCTCAACGTCCGCGCAGACAACGTCTGGGCGCTCTCCACCTATCCAGCAGAGTGGCAGCACATTTATCTCGACAACAATTATGCGACCATTGATCCGGTCGTGACCATCGCCAAGCGTACGATGCAGCCCTTCGTCTGGTCTCAGAACGACAATGCAGGCACGGCACCAGAAACAAAACGGTTCTTCGGTGAGGCAGCCGATTTTGGTATCTGCAGCGGCGTCTCAATTCCAGTGCGGGGCGGCTTTGGTCGGGTTGCGATGCTCACTCTCACAACAGACAAGTCAGCTGTCGATTTCGTGGAGATTCGTAACGTAACTCATGCGATCACCGCTGTTGCGTTCGTGCATGTACATCTCAATCGGCTCGTCAGCGCGCAACACACCCCGACCATAGAACTGACGCCACGGCAGTCGCTTTGCCTCGCCTGGGCGTCGATGGGAAAGACAATGGACGAGATTGCGGATCTGCTCGGCATTTCCGAGCGCGCCGTGCGCTTCTATATCAAAGGTGCACGTGATCGGCTCGGCGCAACCAACATCACACATGCCGTTCGGCTCGCCACTGAACGAAATCTGATCTGACTGCGACAAACCCTCGCCCTTACTCAGGCTCATCTTGCTGGATAGCAACAGCAAGGCGGACGCCTTGACCTCACACTTGATGATAGGAGCGCCCGTTTCCTCTCGCAGGCTGGCCTTATCGGCTAGCAACATTTCCCCTGCCATTGTCGTGCATGGGCGCCGCAGTCAGAAGATTTGGAGACGATCAAATTTGCAGTACAGAGGCAGGCTTGACGGGATCATCATTCTCAAGTTGAGCCCGTTCAGTTTTGCATAGTCGCGGCGAATACAACTAAATCGAGCGCCAACAACATTGATACACCACCAAGGCGAGTACCTGCGCAAAAAAGTGGGGCGGGTGCGCGCCGTAGCTAGCGTCAGGTACGCTATCCGCTTATAACCCCGGCGGGCAGTACGCGCTGCTCGGGGCGTAGAAACCCCGTTACGACGGTCGGTGCCGACCGAAATGGCACCGGAATTCCTCTGGCCAATGGCCGGGGGCCTGTGACGTATGTCCAGGTGCTCCGGTGCTAAAGGTCATAGGGTCCGTTC
>JADLET010000148.1 GCA_020845975.1 Gammaproteobacteria bacterium
CGCAGATTCCATGTCGGCACGGGCCAATACGAGCCCACTTCAGATGCCGGATATACGACTGCAGGCTCAACCCTTACCGCCAGACCTATCGATCAATTTCTTGTCTTGGGCGGGGAGTCCATATACGTTGTTAGGTTGCAGTTCCATTCTCTAACTCCGACGCGATTGCTTTTGCCAAGCCAACTCCAAACGCGGGCATAAACGATGCTGGTCCCTTCTCGTGCAGATAACGCCACTCAACGAACGCATTGCCGATATTTTCGAGATTGGCCATGAACTCAGCTTCTGTTAGCGCGGAACCACACTCTGTGCCCGTCTTCGAAATTAGGGCGCTTTGTGTATCGTGCGCCAAGAGCCGGAAGAGTGCTTGCAGATTGTGTTCTCGAGGCGCACCACCGTTGAGCTTGATCAATAGGCTCTTAAGGGAAAGCTCCAGCGAAAACGCGAGACAGACGATGTCCGGGACCATAGTGCGCTTCAACTCGCCACTGCGCAGCCGCCGTTTTGCGGCGGGCGAAAGGGCAAAGGGATTGCTCTTGGCGACCTCCTGACGAACGCGATCGTTGTTCGCCGACAGAATCATGTAAGCATCGAAAAATTCTTTGGCAGCTGCCAATGCGGATTCGTATGTCATTGCATTTCCTGCAACCTAACGTAGAAGTCACCGGCGCTGAGCGGCTTTATCGCGCAGCGTCCGTGTGGACTGCCGAGTTATGCGTTTTGTATGTGCGCCATAGTTTCTTCCTTGCAGCTAGCTTGATTGCCACTTTGACGCGCTTGCCGATTGTGGTGGTAACGTAAATCCTGAAGAGTCGTATTCGAAGCCACGCAATCAGACGGTTCTTGTGGAAAAGCACCTTCTCTGGTTCGTCGAGTTGCGAGAAGAAGTCTCTTCCGTAAAAGGCGCGCCCTTCCTTGCCATCGCTAAGTTCGAGAGGTAGTTTCGAGCAAAGATGACCTAACTGAGTATCCATCTGTGGCATGAGGAAGATGTTGCCCTTGAAGAATGGAAGAAACCAACAGTGGTTTGTCACTGTGATTGGGCGGGGGCCAATGTTTGTGAAGGACAGTACGTAACACTCTCGATCAATGATGGACGGGTTATCGCCGGCGACGAGGCCAATATTGAATTCAGCGCTCATGTTCACCATTCGGTCTCTGACAGACAGCCAAAGAGCAAGCCCCGAAATAAATATCGTACCGACAGCGGCCAGCCAATTGGCAAAGCTGTTGATGCACTCCCACGTAGTGCATGAAGCCCCTATCATCTTTTGTCTGTCAGTTTGAAACCCCACAGGGAATCCCACTTAGCCAACATTTGATCCGACCTGCTGTGCCGTATTTCGAGGGTGTAATCATCAGCCTTTTCAGAAATCTGCCGAGCGCCGCCCATACTCATAAACAACACCATTGATTCTCTGACATAGGCTTCTTTCATATCACTGGAAAGATCATTCCATCTATCGCTGACGAGAAAGACAAGCTTGTTGCCTTCTTGTCTAGCGCCAGCGTGAATATGCTTTCTGTTATTCTCGCTCTGTACCTTGTTAAAGGATTCGAGTCGCTCCTTGTGAATGTTTCGGAGAGTGGCGTCGGGGAGTTTTCCTGCCATGCAGTCTTTCTCTACCCAAGGCGTTTTCCCGAACACGTCGACCTGAAGCCAATTTCCTTCTTCCTTGAGAACACTATACGGCTCATTCATATTCAACGTCAGCGACTTTTGCGCTGTGGGCTTGAAGAAGAACTCCCCGCCTTCCTTGCTCGGTCCATTGTACGTTTGGCAATATAAAAGTGCATACTTTTGCGCTCCCCATGCGTAAGGAGCGAGGACACTTAAAGTGAACACAATGACTGCTACAGCGGTTGAGATGGCGTGCTTCTTATTCACTGAGGCTCCTCCTAAAAAGCATAACTATATTTCGACGGCAAAATTTATGTATAAAAAAGACCCCGCGCCGTATAATACATCCGCTCCATCTCCAACCCATTGTTTCGCAAGGAGGCGATCATGGGAAACGCGGCGGATGATTCTGTTAGCACGGCGCGCCCGCGCCTGCTGGACCGGGTACGCGAGCGTATTCGCGTCAAGCACTACAGTCTGCGCACTGAACAATCGTATATTGGCTGGATCCGGCGCTACATCTTTTATCACGACAAACGGCATCCCCGCGACATGGGCGCGGCCGAGGTCGAGGCATTCCTGAGCCATCTGGCGGTGGAACGTAATGTCAGTTCCTCCACACAGAATCAGGCGCTCGCGGCACTGCTGTTCCTTTATCGTGAGGTGCTGGAGGTCGAGCTGCCCTGGCTCGATGGCGTCACGCGCGCGAAACCGTCGGTGAAGGTGCCGGTGGTTCTGACCCGGGCCGAGATCGACCGTCTGTTTACGCATCTGGATGGCGCCCATCTGCTGATGGCGCGGCTGTTGTATGGCACGGGCATGCGCCTGATGGAATGTATCCGGCTGCGGGTGAAAGACGTCGATTTTGCACGCGCATCGATTACGGTACGCGGCGGGAAAGGCGCGAAAGATCGCCTGACAATGCTGCCGCAATCGTTGCGCAGCGAACTTGGGGCTCACCTGGCGCGGGCGCGCAATCTGTGGGAACGAGATCGTGTTGCGGGCTCGACCGGGGTCGAGCTGCCACTGGCACTGGCGCGCAAGTATCCGAAAGCGCCGTTTGAATGGGGCTGGTTCTGGGTCTTCCCGTCGACCGGACTGTCGCGTGATCCGAGATCCGGCGTTGTGCGCCGTCACCATGCGCATGAACAGGCTCTGCAGCGCGCCATCAAACAGGCGGTTGCTGCCGCTGGTATATACAAACCCGCCACGACCCATACCTTGCGCCATTCCTTTGCCACCCATCTGCTCGAAGGTGGTTATGACATCCGCACCGTCCAGGAACTGCTCGGCCACCGTGATGTCAGCACCACCATGGTCTATGTCCATGTATTGAACCGCGGCGGTCGCGGCGTGATCAGCCCGGTGGATCGCTGATGACCCAGTTTACTCTAGCGAGCCGTGACGATGACCACAAGGGAATCGCGGACAATCAGAGGGACGCAATACCTTTGTATTAGTCGCGATGGAACCGGAAAGAACCTGCGAATCGATGGCGCGCCCGAGGAGATAAATCTGGGCACTGGGAGCTGATGTTACACTTGGCCTGAGGCTAACGTAGTAGGTGGTAAATACATGCGGTTGTCGTACTTATCAATCGTCAGTTAGGATACTTTATCTCAGACCGCGAGTGGTGCTATTCCAATGCAAGTGCCTTTGCAAGAAAATCATATTCGCTTAGGACGTTGTTACTAATTGGCCCACAGATACGCCGGTCTTTTTGATCAATTACATATCGCATAGTTGCGAGTGTCTGCCCATCTCGCTGATCGGTTACAGTCAATTCGTGAGTAACTGGCCCTTGATGAATAGGGGCTTTGGCAAGCTCTTCTTCAGGGAAAATGCGGTATGTCACGATAATATCGGCTAGTGGCTGGAAGTCATCGTTAGCTGGTGGCTTGTGCTCGTTAAATTTCAAAGCCTCTTTAAGTCGAGGATAATGTTTGTCGAGCCCGCCCCCGCTCATCCCCGCAAGCCGCCCATACCGTCCCAGTTCGTAAATAGCGAAACCTCGCGTGGACTTGCCGGTCCAGTGATAGGAAATTGAACTTACTGGCAGTGTCGGTGTTCTGAAAAACTGGGCCCCTGTATTTTTGCACGCCTCAGTGAACTCAGGAGATTCTGTCTCGAATAGAGGTACTACATATTCCATCACTGCATTCAAGATCACTACGCACATAACTACTGCCGGTAATGGCGCTACTGCAACTGATAATCCTGCAACCGTTTTATTCTTAAGAATTAATACGAAGGCTACAACGAGAAAAATAAAATTCGAATAAAAAACTAGATCAATAACGGTTTGATTGATCGAAAAATGTGCGAGTGCATAAATTGCATATGCACTAAATGCCCACATACAGAAAGCTATTAATAAAACGATGCCTTTATAGACTGCAGGGGCCTCGTCAGTTTTTGTACGGGAGCGCAATATTCTCCCTATGAGCCATATTGTTGAGATAACTGCGGAGGCAAAAATAACTAGGACAACAGGATTGATTAATAACTGAAGAAAAGATTTCACAGGAAATTTATATTTATGATGTTTAATAATTAATCGTTATCGGCGTTGTTAAACAAACCGAGCTATTTTCATATAAAACGATAGTTTTATTATTTGAAGAAGTTTAGAAAAGCTCATTATGACAATAGCATCAAACGTAGTTCGTGGTTTCTTACCGTAATAATGCTCAGACCACCCTGTATGGTTGTGATGATTGTAGTGAATAATCTAATAGTTACAAATGTGGCGCGCCCTAGAGGATTCGAACCTCTGACCTTTGGAATCGGAATCCAACGCTCTATCCAGCTGAGCTAAGGGCGCTTGGGGAATCTGCCGGAACGGCAGCCTGACGGTGTACGTTAATCCATGGATTAACGTGGGGCACAGGATATGACAGGCGGGGCGGCAAATCAACCTGAGACGGGCGCGGAACCCGATCTGACGCAGGAAATTCAATGACTTAATCTTTTCCGGCCACTCCTGCGGGCTTTGCGCGGCTACAACCGCCTCAAGCGGGCGACTGCACCTGCCTGGCGAGGCGCCGGTATTCCAGTCCGTAGAACATTTCGAGATAGCGGCGCGTCTCGTCGCGTTCGAGGTTGGTGACGTATTTCCAGAAGCCGTAGATGCGGGAGAGCGTCATCATGCGCTCGGCGTACAGGGCCCAGGTGTAGTGGCGGCGGACGCGTTCGAGCGCCTGCTGCGAGATGCGTCCCCAGTAGCCGGGTTCGGCTATGGCGCGGGCGAGAAATTCCAGGATGATCGCCGCGGAGCGTTCGCCGTGGTTGGGGTCGATGTGGAAACCCGAGACGCCGTCCTGGATGATTTCGAGCGGGCCGCCGTAACGGGTGGCGAAGGTGGGCAGTCCCGTGCTCATCGCCTCGATGACGGTGAGGCCGAAGGCCTCGAACAGCGCCGGCTGCACGAAGGCGCCGCGGGTGTCGGCCACGCGGCGGTAGAGTTCGCCGGCGAGATTCTTCTCAAGCTGGACCCCGAGCCAGCGCACCTCGCCATCGAGCCCGTGGCGGTCGAACAGCTCATGCATGAGCGCAATCTGCTCCTGCTCCTCGCGGTCGGCCGAGCGACCGGCGTCGACATGGCCGGCGATGATCAGCAGGTTGGCCGACGCGCGCAGCGCCTCGTTCGCGCCGTACCATTCCACCAGGCCGGTGATGTTCTTGATGCGGTCAAGGCGGGCCATGGAGAACAGCAGCGGCTTGTCGCGATCGCGCAGCACGCCGCGCGCGTCCGGGCGCGGCTCGTCGCCGTAAATCAGCGCGTCGATTTCATCATGCAGTCCGTACAGGCGCCGCGCCTCGTCATCGCAGGGGAAGTACACCTCGGGGTTTGCGCCGGGCGAGACGATGTTGAACTTGGGGTCGAACATGTCGACGCCGTTCACCACGCGATACAGGCCCGGCAACGTATAGGCTCCGTAGCTCTCGTACTGACCCACGCTGTCGCCGTTTCCGGCGATCTCCTGATAGGTGCTGGTGATGATGAAATCGGCGGCGTTCATCGCGATCAGGTCGGCGGTGAACTGGCACGCGAAGTGGTACTGGGCGTCGTTCGCGCGCCAGTAGAGATCGGACATCAGATATTTCGGCTTTTCGAGCGCGTGCGCGATGTTGCACTGCGTCACCCGCAGGCGATGCGCGAGCAGGGTCGCGACCAGATTGCCATCCGAATAATTGCCGATGATGAGGTCGGGACGTCCGGAGAGTTCGCCCAGCACTTCCTTCTCGACATCAATGGAGAAACGCTCCAGATACGGCCACACCTCGAAGCGCGATATCCAGTGCGGCACGATGTCGCCCTCGGGGTTGCGGAACGGGACGCGCAGGATGCGCGCGTGCTCGGTACCGAGCACCGGTTCGATGCGCTGATCGCAGGTCGTGCCACGCGCCTCCGGAATCAGGCGCGTCACCACCAGGATCTGCGGGGCGATGTCGAGCCCCTGCTCGGCGAGGCGGCTGCGCATCTCCTTTTCCAGCGCGCGCACCTGATCCAGGATGTAGACCACCTGCCCGCCGGTATCCGGCAGTCCGAGCACATTCGCCTGCGCGAAATAGCCGTGCGGAGTCAGGATCACCAGGTTGAAGATCATCGGGATACTGCCGAGGAAACGCTCGAGATTGCCAGGGTCGGGCGCCTCCAGGATATCGGTCAGCAGGGACAGCATGTAACGCATGCGCTGCACGGTGCGCCCCCAGCCCGGCTCGAAACCGAGTTCCTGCAGGGCATGCGCCACTTCCGTCCAGTCCGCTTCCTGCGGTTGTCGCGCCAGATACCCCTCGGCCTGACGCAGAACACGACGCAGATCGGCCACGGTACGGATGCGATCGTTGAGCATCAGCTGCCGGCCCTGGATCTGGTGCACGGCAAGGAAGTCGAGCAGGCGCTGGTTACCCTCGCCGTCCTCCTGGAACAGTTCGCTCGACAGGCGGCGGTTGAGAAACTCGACACCGCGTCCGATCGAACGTGATTCACGCAGGCGGGGAAACTCGCGATTAAATGGCTCGATGTCGAACTCGAGCGCCCACCAGTGCGCATCCATCCCGACCCCGTTCACCAGACGCTCCTTGAAGGCGAGGAAATCGGCGACGCCAACCGCCGTGGTATCGAGCGACTCGGCATGGATGCGGTAGTACTGCCATCCGGCGATCTGGGGACGCAGCGCGAGATAGAGCCAGGCCCCGTCGACGGCCGCCTCCTGTACCGAGCGCATCGCCTCATGAAGAGGCGTCCGTTCGAACTCGAGCGCCGGATGCTCTTCGCACAGGGCGCTGCATTCATCGAGCACTTCAGAACGCAGCAGAAAAGGCTTTCCATGCGCAAAGAGGCGCCGCAGCAGCAGCAAAACCGCCTCGCGCTGCTCTTTCACGTAACTGTCGAGCATGGTCTCCATGATCTGTCTCCCCGGCTGGTTTCCGTCTTATTCATTCGCCGTGCTTTCCGCCAGCGCGCGTGGATGCGACTCGCGCAGGCGGCCGAGAAAATCATAATATTCGATTCCTTCGATGATGCCCCAGGCGTTATACCCGTTGGCGAAATACACGCGATCGTGGCCGCGCAAGCGATCAAGCTCCGCGCTGTGGTTGCCGACCACGACGCCGAGAGTCGTGCCCGACAACATCTCTTCGTCGTTTCCGGAATCACCCGCGGCGAGGATGTGATTGAACGGGATATCCCACTTGTCGGCGAAATAGCGCACCGCCGCACCCTTCGACGCCCGCACCGGGAGCAGATCGAGAAAGGCCTGATGCGAATAAATGACATTGACATGGACATCGTGCCTGCGCAGATGGCGGGTCAGATCACGCATGCCCGGCGCCAGCCCGGGATCAAGGTAATAGCTGATCTTGTACTGCCGCTGCTCTTCCTTCGGCTGCATCCTGAGCCCGGGGATACCCCGCAGGATCTCGCGCACCCGCTCCGGCTCCCACAGGTAATCGATGTGGCGAAACCAGCCATCGTCCTCCACCCGCTTTGGGCCGTAATGGATCTCGCTGCCGGCGGCAGTGATGAAAAAATCCGGGCCCGGGACGCCCCACTCGCGCAACACTTTTACCGCGCTGTCCAGTCGGCGCCCGGTGGCGATCCCGAAACCGATCCGGCCCGGCGCCGCATCGATCTGGCTCAGCAACTCCCTCAGCGCCGCACGGTCGCCGATCAGGGTATTGTCGATATCGCAAACCAGGATGCGGTCGCATACCGGCAGCCTGCTCTTCAGCGAAGGACCGGCGCGCCTTTTCGCACGTTGCGAATCCAGCACCTGACTGATCTCCTTGATATACGTCATGACATGTCCCTCCCAGGTAAAATGGCGCTTGGCGCCGGCCACGCCGGCCTGTGACCAACGCCGCCAGCGACGGCGATTTCTCAAGGCCTCGAACAGGGCCTCGCCGAGCTGCGCCGTATCGAGCGGATCGACCAGGAGTCCGTTACGGCAGTATTTCACGATATCGCGCGGGCCGCCGTCGCGGGTCGCGACGATCGGCAAGCCGCTCGCCGCCGCCTCGAGCAATGTGAGACCGAACGGTTCGGTCAGGGCCGGATTGACGAAAACGCCGCGGCTCTTCGCCGCCCAGCGATAGAGCTCGGGCACATCCTCGGGCCGGTGCTGCTTGGGATACGCGACGTGTCCGTAGAGATCGTAATGGTCGATCAGAAACATGATCTCGCTGAGGACGCGACGCGGTCCTTTCTCCATGGCCAGCACATCGTCACGGGTACCGGCGATCAGAACCAGGTTGGCGTACTCGCGCAGCCCCGGCGTCTCGGCATAGGCACGCACCAGCCCGGAAAGATTCTTGCGCGGGTCGGGGCGCGCCAGCGCGAGGATCATCGGCCTGGATGCATCGCTCAGGAAACGCTCGATCTGATGTCTGATCGGCGGGGCAGACGCGCCCGGCACGGGTGGATGAAAACGCTCGAGATCAATCCCCGGGGGGATCACCACCATGCGCTCGGGCCGATAGTTGTCGTAGCGGCTGTACTGGACCTCGACCTCTTGCTGCGTGCTCGCCACCACGAAGGCCGCGTTGTCGAGCGCGATGTTCTCGGCCTCGATGCGCTGCCCGATGTGATACTGGCCTTCGATCGTTTCGGGCCGCAACCCCCGTTCGAGCATGCGCTCGCGCTTGACGTGTCCGAGTGAATGGCCGGTGAAGGCCAGCGGCGCCTCGAGCAGTCCGGCCAGCTGCGCCCCGACATAACCGGCGTCTGCATAATGGGCGTGTATCACGTCGGGCACGCGACGCACGCGCCGGATATGTTTGAGCGCCTGGTCGGCGAAGGTATCCAGATGCGGCCACAGCACTTCCTTCCGCAGATAGCGTCGCGGGCCACAGGCGAGTCGGACGATGAATGCGTTGGGCGCGATCTGCTCCAGCGGAACGGCGTAATCCGAGCCCACCTTCGGATCGTGGATCTGGCGCGTAAGCAGATCGACGCGTCCGACTGCGGGATGTCGCGCCAGCGTACGCATCAGCTCCAGCACGTACTTCGTCTGGCCTCCGGTATCCGCGTCGCGCCCGAGCTCCAGGTTGTGGCCGCGGATCAGTCCGTGCACGCTGATCAGGACGATATAGAGTTTGCGGTCGCCTTCCGTCACGTCCCGGTCCCCCAGCGCTCGAGGAATTCACGGTAAGTCGTGCGGTCATGCGGAATCGCGCCGCGTATGCCGCAGACATGGGATGAGAACTCCAGTGCTCGGCGCAGGGTGTACTCCGGCATCCATCCACGCAGGTGACCCAGCAGGGCGACCGCGCTGAAGGCATCCCCCGCGCCGACAGTATCGACTAACGTGTCGACCGGAGCGGGTACTCCGTGATAACTCATCCCGCCGGTGATGACCACGGCGCCGCGCTCTCCGAGCGTCAGGACCAGATTCCCGATGCCATACTTCTTGCCCAGGCCGCGGGCCGCGCGCTCCAGGTCGACCATGTCCCCGGCAGTGCCGCCGATCATTTCGTGTAATTCTGCATCGTTGAGCTTGAGCCATGCGACATCGCGCAGCAGTCGCTCGACCCGATTACGCTCCCAGCCATTCGCGCGGAGATTGATATCCATCCAGACTGGCCTGGACAGGACACGGCGCAGTCCCTGCAGCGCCGCATGAGATTCCTCCATGCGCAGTGCGAGAGTGCCATGATAGATGAGGGCGATGTCCGCGCCGACACTGGCGCGCAACGCATTCGTCGCCGCGATATGGTCGTAGGCGCGGTCGGGCAGGATCTCGAACTCTGGCTGTCCGCGCACCAGAGTCACGGCGACGAGCCCGGTCGGATGATCGGAATCATGCTGCAAGCCCGCGAGGTCCATGCCCCAGTCGCGCATCGCGGCCTCGACCTGCTCACCACGAGGGTCACTTCCGACACGACTGACCAGCAGCGGATCGAGACCGAAGCCTCGCAGATGCCAGGCAACATTGAACGGGGCGCCGCCGAGAACCTCTTCGCCGTCCGGAAAGGCATCGAACAACACCTCGCCAAAGACCAGCGGACGAGTCCCGCTATCGAGTGAGTGCGTGTGCGTTTCCGTCACGTCCCTCCCTGACCGCGGGCCTTGCCGGGCGCAATCGCCACGGTTCGCCCGCCCTTGGTTTGAAACTTTCGTACTACACGGGGCGTCACCCGCACCGGGACATCATCCCGCGCGGGATTCCTGCCAATTCCGCCAGTGTTCGTGTTCAGGCTCGAAGAAAAAGTGTTCCGCACCCTGCGCCGGTTTCAGATCATCGAGCCAGGTTGCCTCCGCATCGTAGCGAGCGAGCAGCTCACCCTCCTCGCCCTGGCGCAGCAGCGCGGCAATGCGCTGCACGTCCGGCGGCAGGTCTGCGAGCTGAGGGATCGTCGCGAACTGGCGCCCGCTGAAGATCCGTAATCGCGACGCTGACGGCGCGACATTGATGCACCTGCGAAGGTCAGTCACTCTGATCATCATCACCCCGCACTGAGACAGGGTCCCGGACAAGGAGCCGGGGTTTTCAAACGTCCGGACCGGAATCCGACAAGGGTTGTAGTGCCGCGGAAACATCCTTGATCTTCATTTCCGCGAGCAGCTCGGCAAGACCCGCGCTGATCTGGTACAGCGAGTGATCGGAGAGCCGGCCCAGGGCATCGATCAATGCGCCCTGCGCGGGACGCGGGGCCTGCGCCAGCAGTTCGGATCCGGCAGGGGTAACGTAGAGACGCACCACGCGCTGGTCGGGGCCACTGCGCTGCTTCCTGACCAGGCCCTTCTTGCGCAGTTTGTCGATAAGGTTGGAGGCCGTCGAAGGGTGGATCGAAAGGGCTGTGCCGAGCTGGGCCAGATTCTGGCCAGGTTCGGCGAACAGCTCCCATAAGGCCCACAATTGGGTCGCGCTGACACCGCACTGCTTTTCCACCCAGCGCGAGTGTGCCTGGATGGAACGGAAAACGATGCGCAACGTCTGCAGGACCCGCCGCGCCCGCTCGTCCCGGCTTTCAGACCCCGATGCCTCGCCCGCACCTGGGGTCTGGATCGGAGGAAGATTCTCGTGAGATTCACTCATGGTGACTTATTATATTTGAACAAAACTATATGTGCCAAAAACATTCAATAACTACATTGTTTACATACTGTTAACAATACGAACCTCTTGGTGACGCCACAGCCTTCCCGGCAAAGCCAGGGCCAGGATTGGCGGTATATGAAGAAACCACCACATCGTGGTGGAGCGGTATCGCAACACTGGAAGGGCGACTGTGTGATCTATATATAGAGTGGGACGGGGCGCCCCAGGCGGGAATAAAAAAACCGGCCCCACCCACGGGGCCGGTTTGCCGACCTACTTCTGGATCAGGTACCGATCACACCGTTGTTGTCCCTGGTGATAACCATCACGGAGGAGCGCGGCTTGAACGGGACCTGGCCACTCGCCGTGGTCGGCCCATTGGCGCCGCTGTCGGGCCAGGTGGAGTTGTCGGTGAACGTAGCCACCCAATCCTCGCCCGGATGCTGGATACCGACGAACATGGTCTTGCCGTCGGGCGTGGCGGTGACCCCGGTGACTTCGCAGTTCTTCGGGCTGGTCAGGAAGCGGCGCGTCTCGCCGGTCGTGGGGTTGGCGCACATCATGACGTTGCCGCCGATATTGACCCAGTCGCCGGTTGCGTTGCCCGCCTGGTCGGTCTGGATCCACAGCCGGCCGTCACGGTCGAACCACAGACCGTCCGGCGCGCCGTAATCGTCACCATTGATGTTGCCTGAGTAGCCGACGGCCTGGCCGCCGAATTCGCCGGGCGTATAGCTGCCGCCCAACGTCTTGGACGTGGACTTGTCGCCGCACTGGACAAACAGATCCCACTGAAAGCGGGAGGCATCCGCCCGGCCATTGGCATCCCGCCAGCGGATGATATGACCAAAATCGTTATCCGGACGCGGGTTGGCGGCATCGACCACGGGGTTGGCCGTGGCGGCCGCAGTGGTCCCGTCCACATTGTTGCTGGAGACCGGGGTGTTGCCGCGGCGGCTGTTGTTAGTCAGTGTCATGTACATCTCGCGCGTCACCGGATGCGCAGTACCCCATTCGGGGCGATCCATCATGGTGGCGCCGAGGCGATCGGCGGCCTGGCGGCACTTGATCAGCACCTCGCCCTGATCGGTGAAGCCGTTCTCCGGCGTCAGGCCGTTATCGCCCCACACCAGTGGCAGCCACTCACCGCTGCCATCGGCATTGAATTTCGCCACGTACAGAGTGCCGTCGTCGAGCAGATCGCGGTTCGCTTTCTGGTTGCGCGGATTGTATTTACGGGCGCACACGAATTTATAGATGTATTCGTTACGTTCATCGTCACCCATGTACACCGCCACGCGGTTCTTGTCGTCCACCACCACTTCGGCGCCTTCATGCTTGAATCGGCCAAGCGCGGTGCGCTTGATCGGGGTGCTGTCGGGATCGAAGGGATCGATCTCCACCACCCATCCGAAACGGTGCGGTTCATTGGGTTCATTACGCACATCGAAGCGCGCATCGACTTCATGCCAGCGGTAGCCGAAACCCGCCGCCGCCACGCCGTAGCGCTTCTCATCATTGGTCTGGGTAAATGACTGGGTCGTGCCGAAGTAGCCGTTCCAGTTTTCCTCGCAGGTCAGGTAGGTACCCCACGGCGTGTCGCCGTGAGCGCAGTTGTTCAGCGTCCCAAGCGCGCGCTTGCCGTTGGGATTCGCCGCCGTCTTCATCAGCGCGTGGCCGGCGGCAGGTCCGCTGATCTTGCACGGCGTGTTGCCGGTAATGCGCCGATTGAAGGGCGAGTGACGCACGACTTTCCATTCACCGCGCCCTTTTCCGACCAGATCCTTGCCAACGGCGACCACATTGACGCCATGGGCCGCTTGCTGCGCGCGCACCATGTCGAGCGTGAGCGCGGCACTCGCATAAGCCGAGGCTGGGGCGATGTTATTGACCAGCGCGGGATCGCAGTATTCGCTGTTGGTCACAAGCAGGCCGCGGGCATTTCCGAGCGGGCCGGGGAACGGAAAATAGTGCATGCCATCAGTGTGAGCGCCGTAGCAATGCTTCTGCGTGGACTCGCTCATTGCGCCGGACGGATTCCAGTGCTGCGCGGAGCTCAGCGAATCTCCCCACGAGACCAGGACACTCGCGCTGTAGCCGGTTGGCACGGTCACGGCATCAATCATCGGGACGATATTGGCGGGCACGGAGGCAAAGCCAATTCTGCCCATGTGAACAGGGGCCGCCTCGGCGAAGTTGACCATGCTGTCCACGACATTTGCGCCCAATACCGCCGCCGCGCCCGCGCCGGCAGTGGCGCCGAGAGAGGTCTTGAGGAAACCGCGGCGATTCACCTTGTATTGCTCGATGAGATCGTGGATGGACTCGTTATCGGATGAGTTCCTCGTCTTGATGTCCGGATTGACCCGGCTGTCGGGGTGTAACTTGCTGCTCATGTCGATCTCCTCATGTTTTCAAGGCCACGATGGAGGCCCATGATCAGTGGATCTGGAACCCCCTTCGGACGCTAGATAATGTTCCGTGGTGCGACACCGGAATCCATCCGCGCCGCGGGGTGATGCCCCGCTCCGGCCATGATACCCAGGATCGCTGCATCAACTTAGCAACGCCTGATGACATATGGATGAAGATTGGATGACGGAAAGAAGTCCGGATCACACCGCGCATGAGCGCGGACAGACAGCATGAGCTGGTGAACTTATGTCAGTGACGACGCGTGAATCCAGACACGCACGACATCACGGGATGGAAACCTGGCGCCCTGAATCTGCGCCTGAGACAATCAGACAACGGTCAACCCCGATGCCTGCAGCAGCGAAGATGGACTACAGAACTATGGCAAGACTCAAACGAAGACGGGGGGAATCGACGAAATGTTCCATTGACTGGAGGAGGCATGTGGACGCCTGAAATCCCGCATGCGATCGCGGTAATGATTACAGCACAGGCGCGGAGCCCGACAGAACGCACTGCTGGATGATGGCATTCGGGCGGGATACAGCAATATTGAATATGCGGGCTTACCCTGGCGTGGTCTCCTTCCTCAGGCGCATGATGGCAATACCGACCGATGTGGAGGCGGCAGCATATGGCGTGCCAGCCGCGAGCATGGCTTCCGCCTCGCCATACTGACCGGCATTGATGGACTCAGCTATCTTGCCGGCCTCGGCATGGAACCTTGCGTGTTCTGTCAGGCATGTCTGATAGGAAGGAAAGCCGGAAAACCGTGCCTTGGCGTCGCCATGAAGCCAGCAACCCAGCTCGCAGCGGTCATCCACCGCGATCATGCCGGCATCCAGCGTCTGTTTCTCGGTAATGGCCTTACGGAACTTCCCTTTCCAGTCCGCATGTATTTCTATCGCCCTGTTCAGATCCATTGCACTCATTCCCTTTGGCTGTCCGCCGCTCTAAACCGGGATGCCCGGTCAGTCACGCACGCGATTGTGATTAACAGGATGGAGATCATCAGTATCTCCCTCCGGCCATGGTTAATAATCTTACTGGGGATATCCCGACGAGTTATTCGACTGTCACCGATTTCGCCAGGTTGCGCGGCTTGTCGACGTCAGTCCCCTTGTGCAGCGCGGTATGATACGCGAGCATCTGCACCGGGATCGCGTGTACGATCGGAGACAGGATCCCGACGTGGCGCGGCGTACGAATCACATGTACGCCCTCGCTCTCGGCAAAATGGCTGTCGAGGTCCGCGAATACAAATAACTCGCCTCCGCGTGCATGCACTTCCTGCATATTCGACTTCACCTTCTCCAGCAGCATGTCATTCGGCGCGATCACGACGACAGGCATGTCGCTGTCCACGAGCGCGAGCGGCCCGTGTTTCAACTCGCCGGCCGGATAGGCCTCGGCGTGTATGTAGGAAATCTCTTTCAGTTTGAGCGCCCCTTCCAGGGCGATAGGGTAGTGAATACCTCGCCCGAGGAAGAGTGCGTGATGGCGCGGTGCGAACACGCGCGCCCACTCGGCGACCTGCGGTTCGAGATTTAGCGCGTGCTGGACGCTCCCGGGAAGATGGCGCAGCGCATCGATATAACCGGACTCTTTCTCCGGCGCCAGGCGTCCCCGCACACGCGCGAGCGTGACCGCGAGCGTAAATAGCGCGGCCAGCTGGGTTGTGAACGCCTTGGTGGAAGCAACGCCGATCTCCGCTCCGGCTCGCGTGTAGTACACCAGTCGCGAAGCGCGCGGGATGGCGCTCTCCTGCACGTTGCAGATCGACAGCGTCTGTAACTGGCCGAGCAATTTGGCGTGTTTCAAGGCCTCCATCGTGTCCAGTGTCTCACCGGATTGCGAGATGGTAACAACGAGCCGACTGGGATCGGGCACAGACTCGCGATAGCGAAATTCGCTCGCGATCTCCACTGCCGTCGGCACCGCGGCGATGGCCTCGATCCAGTATTTCGCGGTCAGACCCGCATAGTAGCTGGTACCCGCCGCCAGGATCAGTACACTGTTGATGTTCTGGAAGATCTCCTCCGCCCCCGCGCCGAACAGGACCGGATCGAACCCCTCGCCCACGACAACCGGCTCGATCGTGTCGGTGAGGGCGCGCGGCTGTTCGTGGATTTCCTTCTGCATGAAATGGCTGTAGGGACCCAGCTCCATCGAGGCAAGCGAGACGTCGCTCACATGCACCGGGCGCTCCACCCGCTGACCCGCGGCGTCGACGATGGTCACGCGGTCGCGCGTGAGCTCGGCCACATCGCCCTCGTCCAGGTAGATCACCCGGCGGGTGGACGACAACACGGCGGACACATCGGAGGCAATGAAATTCTCGCCATCGCCAAGGCCGATCAACAGCGGGCAGCCGACGCGGGCGCAGGTCAGGGTGCCGGGCGCATCGAGCGCCACCACGCCAATGGCGAATGCGCCCACCAGTTCGGCAACGGTGCGCCGCGTCGCGCCAAACAGGTCACCGCATTCCGCATAGTGATAATGCACGAGGTGGGCGATCACCTCGGTATCGGTCTGTGACTCAAAATCGTAGCCCAGCGCCTCCAGTCGACGGCGCTGCTCGGCGTAATTCTCGATGATGCCGTTATGCACAACGGCAATGGTGTCACGTGAAATATGTGGATGGGCATTGGTTTCCGTGACTCCGCCATGCGTCGCCCAGCGCGTGTGCCCGATGCCGATCAGGCCCTGCAAACCCTGTTCCGTCGCCTTGCCCTGCATATCCGCCACACGGCCAACCGAGCGGACACGCCTGATACCTCCATTGATGACTGCCACGCCGGCGGAATCGTACCCCCGATACTCGAGCCGGCTCAGCCCATCGATCAGGATGGGAACGACATTGCGCTGAGAGACCGCTCCGACGATGCCGCACATAGTGTTGTTACCTCTACTTCGTGATGGGTAATGGGTGATGGGTGATGAGCGATCTGTTCACACGATTCCCCGTTACCCACGCCTCAACACGAATTCAGAAAAATACATCTGTCCATGAGTGCTAGCTACACAATCACCCATCACCCATTACACCTCACGCTTTTTGGTTTTCACCGGCCGCTTCCATCCCTTGCGCGTCTCCTGCTTCACGCGGCTCAGCGTCAGTTCATCGGGCGGGGCATCGCGCGTGATGGTCGAGCCGGCGCCGATGGTTGCACCGGCCCCGATCTTCACCGGCGCGACCAGCTGGGTATCGGATCCGATGAAGGCGCCATCGCCGATCTCGGTGCGGTACTTGTTGGCGCCGTCGTAATTACAGGTGATGGTCCCCGCGCCGACGTTGACATCGCAACCGACACTTGTGTCACCGACATAGCTCAGATGATTGATCTTGGAACCGATGCCGACTTCCGACTTCTTGATCTCGACGAAATTCCCGATATGTACGTTCCCGGCGAGATCCGTCTCCGGACGCAAGCGGGCAAACGGTCCGATACGGCAATCCGGTCCGACCGTTGCCCCATCAATGACGCAGTGCGCCCCGATGCGTGTCCCGGAACCGATATGCGCATCGCGGATGACGCAGTACGGTCCGATGACGACCTTGTCTCCAAGCACGATGCGACCGGACAGCACGACACCGACATCGATCTCGACGTCACGACCGGTGGAAAGTTCACCACGCAGGTCGAAGCGATCGGGATCGTGCAACGTCACGCCCTGCAGCATGAGGCGATTGGCCTGGCGGCGCTGGTAGCAGCGCTCCAGGACCGCGAGTTGCAACCTGTTATTAACCCCCAGGATCTCTTCGTTCACGCGCGGACCGACGGTCCGCACCTCGACGCCTTCACTGACAGCACGGGCAATGACATCGGTAAGATAGTATTCCCCCTGGGCATTACCGTTATCCAGCACGTCCAGCCAGCGCCGCAGGGCGCCGCCTTCCGCCGCCAGAAAGCCGGTGTTGATCTCGCGGATCGCTCGCACCTGCTCGCTGGCGTCCTTTTCCTCGACGATGCACTGGACCTTCCCCTGTCCGTCGCGCACGATGCGGCCGTAACCGGTCGGGTCCTGCAACTCCGCGCTGACCAGCGCGAGACCGCCATGCGCTTCGTCGATCAGCGCTTGCAGGGTGCGGACCTCGATCAGCGGGACATCGCCATACAAGACCAGGACCATATCCCCGGTCGCCACTGATGGCATCGCTTGTTGTACGGCATGCCCGGTGCCGAGCCGCTCGCTCTGCTCCACCCAGTCTACGTGGATATCCTTCAGGCGCGCACGCACCTGCTCACCGCCGTGACCATAGACAATGTGGACTTTCTCGGGGTTGAGGGCAAAGGCGGTGGTAACCACATGCTCGAGCAACGGGATGCCGCCGAGCGGATGCAGGATCTTGGGCAGATCGGAGTGCATGCGGGTGCCGCTACCCGCCGCAAGTATGATGACTTTCAGTCCCATGGGAAATTAATCGGAATCACAATGGAAGGCCCGTACAGAATATCGCGCCGCCTCGACGCAGCAAACGTTGTTGTGTCCTGTGAGAGGGAGGTGAACATGCGCCTATTCTAGCGCCAAGCACGGATGCGGGTAAGCGGCTGGAACACGGAACGCCAATGAACACCGCCACCAGCCCCCCGCCTGGGTAAACTGTGCGGGGCAGTACCACCGGATACAGAAGCGCGCGGGAAAGGGCTGGAATTAACGCCCGCTCTTGTCGCGCAGCTTTTTAATGGCGGCGAGCTGGGCGACGGCCTCGGCAAGCTCCGATTGGGCGCGGGCATACTCGAATTCCGAGGTCTTGTCGCGCAGCGCCTGTTCGGCGCGCTCCTTGGCCTGCATCGCCGCGGCCTCATCGAGATCCTTGGCGCGCAGCGCGGTGTCCGCGAGCACGGTCACCACATGGGGCTGAATCTCCAGCATGCCGCCGGAGACATAGAAGAACTGCTCGCCTTCACCCGTGCGGATGCGCACCTCGCCGGGCTTGAGCTGGGTCAGCATGGGTGCGTGGCGTGGCAGGATGCCCACCTCGCCCATCACGGCGGGGGCAAACACCATCTCGGCCGGACCGGAAAAGATCCCTTCCTCCGCGCTGACAATGTCGACGTGCATGGTCATGGCCATAGTGTTCCCTTTTTCCGTTTGCTGCCAGCCTTACTGCAGTTTCTTCGCCTTCTCGACGGCCTCGTCGATGGTGCCGACCATGTAGAAGGCCTGCTCGGGCAGGTGGTCGTACTCGCCGGCGACGATTGCCTTGAACGCGCTGATGGTATCCTTCAACGATACGTACTTGCCTGGCGAGCCAGTGAACACTTCCGCAACGGTGAACGGCTGCGACAGGAAGCGCTGGATCTTGCGCGCGCGCGCCACGATGCGGCGATCGGTCTCGGACAGTTC
>JADLET010000149.1 GCA_020845975.1 Gammaproteobacteria bacterium
CCCTGCGCGAGACGCCACCACCGCGGGGATTGTTGGGCATCAGCACCAGATACCGGCCGGCCAGCGAGACGTAGGTGGTCAGCGCCGCGCCCTTGTTGCCGCGTTCGTCTTTTTCGACCTGGACGATGAGGTCCTGGCCTTCGCGCAGCGCGTCCTTGATGCTGGCCCGGCCCGCGTCGACGTCGGGGCGGAAATAGCTGCGCGCCACTTCCTTGAACGGCAGGAAACCGTGCCGCTCCTCGCCGTAATCGATGAACGCCGCCTCGAGGCTGGGCTCGATGCGGGTGATGATGCCCTTGTAGATGTTGCTCTTGCGCTGTTCCCTCGAGGCCGACTCGATGTCGAGGTCGACCAGTTTCTGCCCTTCGACGATGGCGACCCGCAGTTCCTCCTGCTGGGTCGCGTTGAATAGCATTCTTTTCACTGCGTGTTCTCCTGCGCGCGCAGGAGACCCGTTGCCCGGATGCTCAGTGTTCCCCTATCAGGAAAGAATCAGGAAAAAACCAGTCAAATGGACCACGCTGTCTGCGCGCGTTTCCAGTACCATCGCTACTTCCGGTGAGCGAGATTAACCACTGCACTTCGGGCCCGGTGGGTGGTCGGACAGGAGGCGGGTTGCAGGGTCCGGCGCGTGGTTGGCAATCGCGTGCTTAACGACCGCCTCAGCCCACCGCGTCTTGTGGTCCCTGTGCCTCGCAACTCGAAGCCAGTTCCCGGATTTTATTGAAAATGAACGACTTAAGCAAGGCACGGGCGACGACGCTTGAAGTCGGCGAGGAAAGCGAGGCGCAGCGCATCGACAATTTCCTGCTGCGCCAGCTCAAGGGCGTGCCCAAGAGCCACGTCTATCGGGTGCTGCGCAGCGGCGAAGTCCGGGTCAACAGCGGCAGGGTCAAGGCGGACTATCGCCTGCAGGTGGGGGACCGGGTTCGCGTCCCCCCGGTCCGCGTTGCCGCCCCGTCGTCCAGGCCCCCGGCCCGGCCGGTGGCCTTCCCGGTGGTGTTCGAGGATGCCGCGCTGCTGGTCATCGACAAGCCTTCCGGCACCGCCGTGCATGGCGGCAGCGGCGTCAGCCAGGGCGTCATCGAGGCGCTGCGCGCGGCGCGCCCGCAGGCGAAGATGCTCGAACTCGTCCACCGGCTGGACCGCGACACCTCGGGACTGCTGCTGGTGGCCAAGAAGTGCAGCGCGCTGGTGGAACTGCACCGCATGCTGCGCGACGGTGAAGTGGAAAAAACCTACGTCGCGGCGGTCAAGGGCCGCTGGAAGGGCGGTCCGCGCGAATTGCGCGACGCTCTGCACAAGTACGTCACGGCCAAGGGCGAACGCAGGGTCAGCGTGCATGCGGAGGGGCAATCGGCCGTTACCCTGGTCCGCCCGCTGGAGGCGGGCGAGCGCTTCAGCTGGCTGGAGTTGCGCCTGCTGACCGGGCGCACGCACCAGATTCGCGTCCACCTGGCGCATGCGGGCCATCCGGTGCTGGGAGACGACAAGTACGGCGATTTCGAACTCAACCGCGCGCTGGCGCGACAGGGATTGAAGCGACTCTTCCTGCATGCGCGGCGGCTCGCGTTCACCCATCCGGTCAGCGGCGAGCGGCTGCGCTTCGAGGCGCCCCTGCCGGCGGACCTGACGACCTTCCTGGAGACGAACCTTGCGCTATCGGCTGATCGTCTTTGACTGGGACGGCACGCTGCTGGATTCCACGGCGGGCATCGCCGTGGCGATCCAGGAGGCCGCGCGCGACCTCGGTCTGCCCGTCCCCTCGCGCGAGGCGGCAAGCCACGTCATCGGTCTCGGCCTGCAGGACGCGCTGCGCGGCGCGGTGCCGTCGCTCCCCGAGGCGCGCTACCGGGAGTTCTCGGAGGCCTACCGCCGGCATTTCCTCGCCCGCCAGGCGGACATGGAGCTGTTCCCGGGCGTGCGCGAGCTGCTGGATGAACTGCGCGCGGCCGAATACCGTCTCGCGGTCGCCACCGGCAAAAGCCGACGCGGCCTGGACCAGGCGCTGAAGATGACCGGCCTCGAACCACTCTTCCACGCCACACGCTGCGCCGACGAGACGCAGCCCAAGCCGCACCCGGCGATGCTGCTCGAGCTCATGGAGGAACTGTCGCTGGCGCAGCGGGATCTGCTGATGATCGGCGACACCTCGCACGATCTGGGCATGGCGCGCAGCGCCGGCGTGGACGCGGTGGCGGTCGCCTACGGCGCGCATCCCTCCGCGTCGCTGCAGTCCTGGGAGCCCCGCGCGTGCGTGCACAGCATCGACGAGTTGCGCCAATGGCTGGCGAAGAACGCCTGATCTGCGCCTCGGCGGCGCTGGTCGAGGGCGGACGCGCGGTGCGCTTTCAGGTGGACTATTTCGGCGAGTCCGCGCCGGCCTTCGTCGTGCGCTTCGGCGGACGCGTCCACGGCTACCTGAACCGCTGCGGCCACCTGCCGATGGAACTGGACTGGCGCGAGGGCGAGGTCTTCGACGCCGACGGCCGCCATTTGATATGCTCGACGCACGGTGCCACCTACGCCGCGGACACCGGGAAATGTGTCGGCGGCCCCTGCGGCAGTTCGCCGCTCGTTTCCCTTCGCATGGAAGAACGCGAGGGCAGGGTGGTCTTCAAAGGAATCGACGATGGCTGACAACGACGGGCAGTGGGAACGCGGGCTGATCGAGAAGCTCGCCACCGAGGCACTCAGGGAGCAGCGCCGCGCGCGCCGCTGGGGCATCTTCTGGAAGCTGCTGACCTTCCTGTACGTCACGGTCGTCATCCTCCTGGCGGTCGACTGGAAGGCGGGCAGCGAACACGGCAGCGGCAAGCACACCGCGCTGGTGGAAGTCCAGGGCGTGATCGCTCCCGGGACGGATGCCAGCGCCGAAAAAGTCATGCTGGCGCTGCAGGCCGCCTTCAAGGACAGGAACACGCAGGGCGTCGTGCTGCGCATCAACTCCCCGGGCGGCAGCCCGGTGCAGGCGCAGAGCATCTTCGACGAGGTCAAGCGCCTGCGCCAGAAGCACCCTGACATTCCGCTGTACGCCGTCGTGGAGGACCTGTGCGCCTCGGGCGGCTACTACGTGGCCGCGGCGGCCGACAAGATCTACGCCGACAAGGGCAGCCTGGTCGGCTCCATCGGCGTGCGCATGGACGGTTTC
>JADLET010000150.1 GCA_020845975.1 Gammaproteobacteria bacterium
CTGTCATCGAAATCAAGGTGCCCAACATCGGCGACTTTTCCGCGGTCGAGGTCATCGAAATCCTGGTCAAGCCCGGCGATACGGTCAGCGCCGAGGATTCGCTGATCTCGGTCGAGTCCGACAAGGCTTCGATGGAAATCCCGTCGCCGCAGGCCGGCGTCGTCAGGCAGCTGCTGGTGGCGCTTGGTGACAAGGTCTCGGAAGGCAGTTCGATCCTGACGCTGGAGACTGCCGCCGCGGCCCCGGCGGCCGCACCGCCAGGCAAGGCGGCGCAGCCGGCCAAGCCGGATCAGGCATCTGTCGTGATACCTGCACCGGCCTCCGCAGCCTACCACGGCAAGGTCGACATCGAGGCCGAGGTCGTCGTGCTCGGGTCCGGCCCGGGCGGCTACACGGCGGCGTTCCGCGCCGCCGACCTCGGCAAACAGGTGGTGCTGATCGAACGTTACCCGAGCATCGGCGGCGTGTGCCTCAATGTCGGCTGCATCCCGTCCAAGGCACTTCTGCATACCGCGCAGGTGATCAACGAGGCCGCGGAGTTCCACGACATCGGCGTCGGATTTAACACGCCCGAGATCGACCTCGACAAGCTGCGCGCCCACAAAGATGCCGTCGTCGGCAAGCTGACCGGTGGTCTGAAAGGGCTGGCGCGCCAGCGTAAGGTCCAGATCGTGCAGGGCTATGGCAGGTTCACGTCGCCGCATACGATCGAGGTCGAGACGGCCGACGGCGGCAAGACCGTGATCGGTTTTCAGTATTGCATCATCGCGGTCGGCTCGCGGGTCACGAAGCTGCCGTTCATCCCGTGGGATGATCCCCGGGTCATGGATTCGACCGACGCGCTGGAGATCCGGCAGGTGCCGCGCCGGCTGCTGGTCGTCGGCGGCGGCATCATCGGCCTCGAGATGGCGACGGTCTATGACGCACTGGGCGCCAAGGTCACGATTGTCGAGTTGTCACCCGGCCTGATCCCCGGCGCCGACCGCGATGTGGTGCGGCCGCTGGAGCGGCGAATCAAGAAGCGCTACGAGGCCATTTTCACGAATACCAGGGTCACTGCGATCGAACCGGCCGCCGACGGGCTGGTGTGCCATTTCGAGGGCAAGGACGCGCCGGCCAGCGATACCTTTGATCAGGTGCTGGTCGCGATCGGCCGCAGCCCGAACGGTTTGTTGATCGCAGCCGACAAGGCCGGCGTCCGTGTCGACGAACGCGGGTTCATCGCGGCCGACAAACAGCAGCGGACCAATGTGCCGCACATCTTCGCGATCGGCGATGTCATCGGCCAGCCGATGCTGGCGCACAAGGCGTCCCATGAGGGCAAGGTCGCGGCCGAGGTGATCGCCGGCCTGAAGTCCTACTTCGATGCCCGGACGATCCCGGCGGTGGCGTACACCGATCCCGAGGTCGCATGGATGGGCAAGACCGAGGACCAGTGCAAGGCCGAGGGCATCGCCTACGAAAAAGGCGTGTTCCCGTGGGCAGCGAGCGGTCGCTCGCTGTCGCTGGGGCGCGACGAGGGCATGACCAAGGTGCTGTTCGATGCACAGCACCGGATCATCGGCGCCGCGCTGGTCGGCCCGAACGCCGGCGAGCTGATAGCGGAGGCGGTCCTGGCGCTGGAGATGGGGGCGGATGTCGCGGACATCGCGCTGACGGTGCACCCGCACCCGACGCTCTCCGAAACCTTCTGTTTCGCCGCCGAGGTCGCCGAAGGCAGTTGTACCGACATCTACGCACCGAAGCGCAAATAGGCCGCGAAGGCGTAACCTGGCAGCGGGGACGGATTTTAAATCCGTCCCCGTCTATTAACTGAATCGGATTTACACATTTTTACCTTCCGCTGACCCACGCTTGCGTCGCGCCCGGCTATCCTGCAGGCATGACCCAGATTCGCTGGCAACCAAAGCCCTGGGGACAGATTTCAAATCTGTCCCCGATCGCCCATGAAAGCTGTCCCCAATGTTTTTGGGTTGCGGTAAACTACGCCTCACCGCTAACCCTTTACTCCTTACGGATAAGACAATGGCAGATATAAAGAAAGTCGTCCTCGCCTATTCCGGCGGTCTCGATACCTCCGTCATCCTGCGCTGGCTGCAGGACACCTACGGCTGCGAGGTCGTCACCTTCACCGCCGACATTGGCCAGGGCGAGGAACTCGATCCGGCGCGGCGCAAGGCCGAGGCGATGGGCGTGCGCGAGATCTACATCAACGACCTGCGCGAGGAATTCGTGCGCGACTTCGTGTTCCCGATGTTCCGCGCCAATACCGTCTACGAAGGCGAATACCTGCTCGGCACCTCGATCGCGCGTCCGCTGATCGCCAAGCGCCTGGTGGAGATCGCCGACATCACCGGCGCGGACGCGATCTCGCACGGCGCCACCGGCAAGGGCAATGACCAGGTGCGCTTCGAGCTCGGCGCCTATGCGCTCAAGCCCGGCGTCAAGATCATCGCGCCGTGGCGCGAGTGGGACCTGCTGTCGCGCGAGAAGCTGCTCGCCTATGCCGAGAAGCACGGTATCCCGATCGACATGAAGCACAAGCAGGGCGGATCGCCCTATTCGATGGACGCCAACCTGCTGCATATCAGCTACGAGGGCCGTCACCTCGAGAATCCGTCCGCCGAGGCGGAGGAGTCGATGTGGCGCTGGACTGTTTCACCGGAGGCGGCGCCCGATGCCGCCGAGTACGTCGAGCTGGAATTCGCGTGCGGCGACCTCGTCGCCATCAATGGCAAGAAAATGCCCGCGCATGAACTGCTGGCCGAACTCAACCGGCTCGGCGGCAAGCACGGCATCGGCCGTCTCGACCTGGTGGAAAACCGCTACGTCGGCATGAAGTCGCGCGGCTGTTACGAAACCCCGGGCGGCGCCATCCTGCTGAAGGCGCACCGCGCCATCGAGTCGATCACGCTCGACCGCGAGGTCGCGCACCTGAAGGATGACCTGATGCCGCGCTACGCCAGCATGATCTACAACGGATACTGGTGGAGTCCCGAGCGAGTCACGCTGCAGACGCTGATCGACCACACGCAGCAGCACGTCAACGGCTGGGTGCGCGTCAAGCTCTACAAGGGCAACGTCATCGTCAGCGGTCGCGATTCGAAGACCGATTCCCTGTTCGACGCGACCATCGCCACCTTCGAGGACGATGCCGGCGCCTCCGACCAGAAAGACGCGGGCGGCTTCATCAAGCTGAACGCCCTGCGCATGCGCATCGCGGCGCGCAAGAGACGCCCGCTCGCCTGACGGTGAGAAGACGCCCGCGCGCGGCCCGGCCGCGCCGGGCGCCCGCGGATTGCGCCTCCGAGCCGGGACGGTTTTCCTGAACAAGGCAAGGCGGTTATCCGCGCGGATCCGATGAAACACCCGTTCGAATTCCCTCGCATCCAGATGCGCAATACCCCCTGCGCGGTGTGGTGCGCGGCGCTCATCATCGCCCTGTCGGGATGCGCCGCCGCGCCCTCCGCGCGCCTGACGCCGGACCACGGTGTCACTGTGCCCGCCACCTGGAGCGACGGGACGCCGGTCACCGCCGATGCCGCCTCCGCCGCGCTCGCGCACTGGTGGGAGCGCTTCAATGATCCCGTACTTACCGACCTCGTCACCCGCTCGCTGGCGGCCAGCACCGACGTGCGCGCGGCGCGCGCGCGTCTGCGCCAGGCCCGCGCCCAGCGCGATGTGAGCGCGGCGGGACTAGGACCGTCCGTCACCGCCGCCGCCTCGGCGCAGCGCAGCAAGTCGGGTGGCGACAGCGCGGTCAGTCAGTATCGCGCCGGATTCGACGCCAGCTGGGAACCCGACATCTTTGGCGCCACGCGTTCCGGCGTGGTCGCGGCCGATGCCGACATCGAGGCCAGCGCCGGCGGCCTGGCCGACACGCGCGTATCGGTGGCCGCCGAAGTGGCCCTGGCGTACCTGCAATTGCGCGGCCTGCAGGCGCGACTCGGCATCGCGCGTGAGAACCTCGCCAGCCAGGAGCAGACACTGCGTCTGACACAGGGGCGCGCGCAGGCCGGTCTGGTTACCTCGCTGGAGGTGGAGCAGGCGCGCGCCGCCGTTGAACAGACGCGCGCGCAACTGCCGGTGCTCGAGACGGGCATCGCCCAGACCTTGAACAGCCTCGCGGTACTCGCCGGGCAGGCGCCGGGCGCCCCGCCGGCTGCCCTGTCAGCGATGGCGCCGCTGCCCGCGGCGCCGGAGGATCTGGCGCTCATCATCCCGGCCGAGACCCTGCGCCAGCGCCCCGATGTGCGCGCCGCCGAGGCGCAGGTGGTCGCGGCCGCCGCGCGCGTGGATCAGGCGACGGCGGATCGCCTGCCATCGTTCACGCTCGGCGGATCGCTCGGTCTCAGCGCGCTCACCGTCGCGGGCCTGTCCGAGGGCGAGGCGGTGCTGCGCTCGCTGCTCGCCAGCGTGAGCCTGCCCGTGTTCGATAATGGCGGTCGTCGTGCCCAGGTGCGCGTGCGCCAGGCGACGCTCGATGAAGTGCAGGAGAATTACCGCGCCGTCGTGCTGACCGCGCTGCGGGACGTCGAGGATGCGCTGATCGCGCTGCGCAAGGCGCGCGAGCAACTGGCGGCGCAGCGGCGCGCGGCGGAGGCGGCGCGCAATGCCGCGCTGCTGGCCGACAACCGCTACGCGAGCGGACTGATCGATTTCCAGACGGTGCTCGAGACGCAGCGCACGCTGCTCAGCGCGCAGGATGGCGTGGCCGGCACCGAGGCGGAACTGGGCGCGGATTACGTGCGCCTGTACAAGGCGCTGGGCGGCGGCTGGACGCCCTCGGCCGTCGAAGATGATCTCGATGACGTTCCGCCGGTGGCGGCGCAAGGGAGTCCCTGATGGTGACGCAGAATTCCACGACCCCCGATTTCAGCGGGGACATCGATCAACTGATCGGCGACGGCGACGCGCGTCCCTGGTGGCGCCGGCCCGGGCCCTGGGGCGCGCTCGTGCTGATCATCGCGGTGATCGTCGGCATCCTGTTGTGGCAGGGATATCGGGGCGCCGACGCGCTGCCGCGTTACGTGACCGCAACTGTCACGCGCGGCGATCTCACCGTGCAGGTCACCGCCAACGGCATCCTGCAGCCGACCAATCAGGTGGACATCGGCAGTGAGCTGTCCGGCACGGTCGCGCGCGTTCTGGTGGATGTGAACGATCGCGTGAAGAAGGGACAGATCCTGGTCGAGCTCGATACCGCCAAACTGAACGATCAGGTCACGCAGGCGCGCGCGGCGCTGACCTCGGCCGAGGCCTCGGTGCGGCAGGCCGCCGCCACGGCGAGCGAGGCGCGCGACAACCTCACGCGCCTGGAAGAGGTGTCGCGTCTGTCCGGCGGCCAGGTTCCCTCGCAATCCGAACTCGCGTCCGCGCAGGCCGCCCTGCAGCGCGCGCTGGCGGACGAGGCCGGCGCCGACGCCGGTGTGGCCGAGGCGCGCGCCGCGCTCAGCTCCGCCGAAACCAATCTCTCCAAGGCGGCCATCCGTTCGCCCATCAACGGCGTGGTGCTGGCGCGCTCGGTCGATCCCGGCAACGCCGTCGCGGCCTCGCTGCAGGCGGTGACGCTGTTCACGCTGGCCGAGGACCTGGCCCAGATGAAGCTCGAGGTCCATGTCGACGAGGCCGACGTCGGGCAGGTGAAGGAAGGACAGCGCGCCACCTTCACCGTCAGCGCCTATCCGAACCATGACTATCCCGCCACCGTGATCCGGGTCGATTACGGTTCGACGGCACAGGACAACGTGGTGACCTACGTCACCGTGCTGGCGGTCGACAACTCGGACCTCAGCCTGCGTCCGGGGATGACGGCGACGGCGCAGATCACGGCCACCGAGCGCAAGGGCGTGTTGCTGGCGCCCAATGCGGCCCTGCGCTTCACGCCGGTGGACGATGCGAGTGGCGGCGCGGCGACGGCGCAGAGCGGCGGCGGGCTGGTATCGAGCCTGATGCCGCGTCCGCCGCGCAGCGGGACCAAGCGCAGAACCTTCAACGACTCGGCCGGGTCGCGACAGGTGTGGGTGCTGCGCGACGGCAAGGCCGTCGCCATCCCGGTGGCGGCGGGCGTCAGCAACGGCTTCGTGACCGAGGTCAGCGGCGAGGAATTGCAGCCGGGCATGGAGGTCATCACCGAGCAGCGAACGGCGGGGACGACGTGAATGCCGTGTCGGTGAACGGGCAGAATGCCGCCGCGCCGCTGATCCGGATGCGCGGCGTCACCAAGATTTATGGTCAGGGCATCGCCGCGTTCCAGGCGCTGCGCGGCGTGGATGTGGACATCGAGGCCGGCAGTTTCGTCGCGATCATGGGGCCGAGCGGCTCGGGAAAATCGACGATGATGAATATCCTCGGCTGCATGGACACGCCGACCAGTGGTGACTATCTGTTTCTCGGCACGCACGTTGAACGCCTCACGCGCGACCAGCGCGCCCGCCTGCGCCGGCGCTATTTCGGCTTCGTCTTCCAGGGGTTTAATCTGCTGGCGCGCACCTCGGCGCAGGAGAATGTCGAGCTTCCGCTGCTCTATCGCGGCGAAGGCACGGCCGCGCGCCGCGCCGCCGCGCGCGAGGCGCTGGCCTCGGTGGGGCTGGCCGGCTGGGAACACCACAGCCCGGCCGAGCTGTCGGGCGGACAGCAGCAGCGCGTCGCGATCGCGCGCGCTATCGTCACGCATCCACGGGTGTTGCTGGCGGACGAGCCGACCGGAAACCTCGACACCCGGCGCAGCTACGAAATCATGGAGCTGATGCGCGCGCTCAACGCGGAACGCGGCATCACCGTGCTGATGGTGACCCACGAGCAAGATATGGCCGCCTACGCGGGCCGGGTCGTGCATTTCCTCGACGGCCGCATCGACGGCGATGGCGCGCCCCAGCCGCCGGCGCGCGCGGAGACGGTCTGATGTGGTGGAACGCGCTGCTGCTCGCGCTGCGTGAGATCCGCCGCAATCTGCTGCGCTCGTTCCTCACCATCCTCGGCATCGTCATCGGCGTCAGCGCGGTGATCACTATGGTGACGCTCGGGCGCGGCGCGACGCAGGCGGTGACGGACCAGATCTCCAGTCTGGGCAGCAACCTGCTCATGGTGCGACCGGGACAACGTCTGGGGCCGGGCGGCGGCGGCTTCGGTGCGCCCCAGTTCAAGGTCGCGGACGCCGAGGCGATCGCGTCGCAGATCGGCGGGGTGCGGGCGGTGGCGCCGCAGGTGAATTCCACCGTGACGGTGGTCTATGGCGCCCACAACTGGTCCACCAGCGCCACCGGTTCCAGCGCGGACTATTTCACCATCAGCAACTGGAAGATCGCCAGCGGACGCATCTTCGACGCGGCGGAAGAGCGCGCCGGCTCGGCGGTATGCGTCATCGGCGCGACGGTGCGGCGCGAGCTGTTCGGCGGCACGGATCCACTGGGGCAGGGCATCCGCGTCAAGCAATTCTCCTGTACCGTGATCGGCCTGCTGGCCGCGAAGGGGCAGGGTAGCATGGGTAACGACCAGGACGACATCGTCGTGCTGCCGCTGAACACCGTGCAGCGGCGCGTGACCGGCAACATCAATGTCCGCACGCTGCTGGTATCGATGAATGATGATGTCGACAGTACGCAGGTACAGGCGGCCATCACCCGGCTGCTGCGTGAGCGCCGCAAGCTGTCCGCCGCCGACGACGATAACTTTAACGTGCTCGACACGCGCCAGATCGCCGAGACCATGTCGGGCACCACCCGGGTCATGACCACGCTGCTCGGCGCGGTCGCCGCGGTCAGCCTGCTGGTCGGCGGCATCGGCATCATGAACATCATGCTGGTGAGCGTCACCGAGCGCACGCGCGAGATCGGCCTGCGCCTCGCGATCGGCGCGCTCGAGTACGAGGTGCTGCTGCAGTTCCTGATCGAGGCCGTGGTGCTGGCCTCGCTGGGCGGGCTGATCGGCGTGGTGCTCGCCACCGCCGCCTCCTTCGTGCTGGCGCAGGTGATGGGGATCCCGTATCTGTTCCAGCCCGGCATCACCCTGCTGTCTTTCCTGTTCTCGGCCGGCATCGGCGTATTGTTCGGCTATTTCCCCGCGCGCCGCGCGGCGCGGCTCGACCCGATCGAGGCGCTGCGCCACGAGTAACGGCGCGGCGCCGTGCCGCTCTTTTCTCGGGCGGCGTTTGCCCGTACACTTGCGCCATGCGAATTCTCCATACCATGATCCGCGTCGGCGATCTCGACCGCTCGCTCAAGTTCTATACCGAAGTGCTCGGCATGCGCCTGCTGCGCCTGCAGGAATATCCCGATGGAAAATTCACGCTGGCCTTCGTCGGCTTCGGTCCGGAGTCTGAAGGCGCGGTCATCGAGCTGACCTACAACTGGGGCACCGAAAAATACGAGACCGGCACCGGCTTCGGCCACATCGCCGTCGAAGTGGCGGATGCCTACGCCGCCTGCGCCGAGATCAAACGTCTCGGCGGCAAGGTGGTGCGCGAGGCGGGCCCGATGAAGCACGGCACCACCGTTATCGCCTTCGTCGAGGATCCCGACGGTTACCGCATCGAGCTGATCCAGGCAAAGCCGCATTGAGGACGAGTATGAAACGAGTCGGTATTCTTGCAGGCATGCTGGCGTTGTCCGCGTGCTCCGGCTGGGGCGACGCACAGACCGCAACGACAGACGGTTATTCCGCCGCGCTGCGCACCAAGCCGGCCCCGTTGAAGGTGGGCTCTGAGGCGGACCTGAAGCTCGCCCTGACACATGAAGGCGTCCCCGCCGAAGGCTGCGCCGTCACATTCCAGCAGCATATGCCCGGTATGGAGATGTCCACCGACACCTCCGTCATTTCCATGAGCGACAAGGGCGCCGGCCTCTACACCGGCACCGCACTCGAATTCGCCATGGGCGGCGACTGGCGCATCGAAATCACCTTCACCTGCGCCGGCCAGCAGCACATCGCCGCATTCACCTACGCCCTCGAATGGCCGGAATAAAAATGTAGCCCGGATAAAGCGCAGCGACATCCGGGAAGTTCCTGGCACCACCCCCCCCCGGATTCCATTGCATTCCATCCGGGCTACATAGAACCACATCCCAGCAATCCTGTAGCCCGGATAAAGCGAAGCGGCATCCGGGAGGTCCCAGGTAACACCCTCCCGAGCCCCATTTCATTCCATCCGGCCAACATTTTGGATACCATCAACCCACCAGGTCCGCCCGTAGCCCGGATGGAGCGCAGCGGAATCCGGGGGCATTGCTCAATCGAGCAGCAATACACAACGATCTCACGGATGAGATACGTGCATGGTCCAATACCGGCGGAACCGGGTGGCGGGCGGGAGTTATTTCTTCACCGTCGCGTTGAACGATCGAGGCGCACGCTGGCTGGTGGATGAGGTCGGTTACCTCAGGTCGGCGATTCGTGCCGTGAAGCGGGAACGACCGTTTCGCCTCGATGCAATGGTGATATTACCGGACCACCTGCATGCGGTCTGGACCCTGCCGCCTGACGACGAGGATTATGCCGCGCGCTGGCAGATGATCAAGGCGCGCTTCTCCCGCGCGTTGCGCGCGAACGGCGCGAGACTCTGGCGCAATGACGAAGGTGAGTACGACCTTTGGCAGCGGCGATACTGGGAACACACGATACGAAACGAGGCCGATCTCCGGAACCACGTGGACTATCTGCACTACAACCCCGTCAAGCATGGCTGGGTCTCGCGCGTGGACCAGTGGCCCTATTCGACATTTCATAGATACATAAGCGCCGGGATTTACCCGCGAAGCTGGTCAGGTGAAAGTGTCGCGCATGATGGAAAGGGATATGGGGAATAAAGCCCTTCCCCGGATTCCGCTTCGCTCCATCCAGGCTACATTAGAACCACATCCCAACAATCCTGTAGCCCGGATAAAGCGCAGCGACATCCGGGAGGTCCCAGGCAACACCCTCCCGGATTCCATTTCATTCCATCCGGGCTACATTAGAGCCACATCCCAACAATCCTGTAGCCCGGATAAAGCGAAGCGGCATCCGGGAAGTCCCAGGCAACACCCTCCCGGATTCCATTGCATTCCATCCGGGCACCATTAGAACCACATCCCAACAATCCTGTAGCCCGGATAAAGCGAAGCGGCATCCGGGAGGGAGCGCCCTCGACAAACACTCCGGAACTCATTTCAAACCCTCCGGGTGACATGATTATGGGTTACCATCATGCCCATCGATTCCGCCCGTAGCCCGGATGGAATGAAATGGAATCCGGGGATCTAATCGAGAGCCGCATGAACCATTCAGTGCTGATCATCGCAGGGAGTGTCCTTTATGAACCCATCTCCACATCGTTGTTGATCGTTCATGACTCAGTCCTCGGCACTTAGTCCTTAGTCCTGTCTTTATATATGGGCCCCCACTATCTCGACCGCCTGTTTGCCCCGCGTTCGGTCGCCGTCTTCGGCGCGACCGAGCGAGTGGAGGCGGTGGGGGAGATCGTGCTGCGCAATCTGCGGCAGGGCGGTTACGAGGGCCCCATCCATCCGATCAATCCCAAACACGCGACCGTACAGGGGCTGAAGTGTCACGCCACGCTGGCGGAGATCGGCGCGTCGGTCGATCTGGCGGTGATCGCGACACCGGCGGCGACGGTGCCTGCCATCCTCGATCAGTGCGGCGCGGCCGGTGTGCGCGCGGCGGTCGTGCTGTCGGCCGGGTTCGGTGAAACGGGCGAGCCCGGGCGCGCGCTGGAACAGCAGGTGCGCGCGACCGCGCAGGCCCGTGGCGTGCGCCTGGTCGGGCCGAACTGCCTCGGCATCATGGTCCCGCGTGTCGGGCTCAATGCGACCTTCAGCAACAACCAGGCGCCGCCCGGCCAGCTCGCGCTGGTGTCGCAGTCCGGCGCGCTGTGCACTGCCATCCTCGACTGGGCGCAGGCGCGCGGCATCGGCTTCTCCGCCGTGGTCTCGCTCGGCAACGCGATCGACGTCGACTTCGGCGACCTGCTCGGCTATCTCGCGCTGGACGCTTCCACGCGCGGCATCCTGCTCTACATCGAGAGCGTGCACGACGCGCGCAATTTCATGAGCGGCCTGCGCGCCGCCGCGCGTCTGAAGCCGGTGGTGGCGATCAAGGCCGGCCGTCATGGCGAAGGGGCGCACGCGGCCATGTCGCACACCGGCGCGCTGGTCGGCGGCGATGACGTATTCGATGCCGCGCTGCGCCGCGCGGGCGCGGTGCGCGCCTACACCGTGCAGCAGATGTTCGCCGCCGCCGAGATCCTGGCCGGCGGCAGCCGCGCGCACGGCAACCGCCTCGCCATTGTCACCAACGGCGGCGGACCCGGCGTGATGGCGGCGGACCGCGCGGCGGAGCAGGGCGTCGCGCTGGCGCAACTATCGGATGCGACCGTGAATGAGCTCGCGCGGCGGCTCGGCGCGCGCTGGTCGCGCGGCAATCCGATCGACCTGCTCGGCGACGCCGGCCCCGAACTGTACCGCGCGGCGGTCGCCGGCTGTCTCGCCGACCCCGCCGTGGACGGCGTGCTCGCGATGCTGACGCCGCAGGCGATGACGCATCCGCGCGCGGCGGCCGAGGCCGTGGTCGCCGCGGCGAAAGGCGTGTCCAAGCCGGTGCTGGCCTGCTGGATGGGCGACACCCAGGTGGAACCGGCGCGTGAATTGTTCGCCCGCCACCGGATCCCGCAGTTCGAGACGCCGGAGGAGGCGGTCGAGGCCTTCTCCTATCTCGCCGCCCATCGCCGCAACCAGGATCTGCTGCTGCAGGTGCCGGGGCCGCTGTCCTATCACGAGCCGCCGGACATCGACCGCGCGCGCGGGCTGGTGCGGGCCGCGCTGACGCAGGGGCGCGACACGCTGACCGACGCCGAGGCCATGGCGCTGCTGGAGGCCTTTCATATCCCGGTGATCCCCACCGTCGCGGCGCGCGATGCCGACGCGGCGGTGGCGGCGGCGGAGCGTCTGGGCTATCCGGTCGCGCTCAAGATCGATTCCCCGCAGATCACGCACAAGACCGACGTCGGCGGCGTGCGCCTCGACATCGCCGGTGCGGCGGAGCTGCGCGCGGCCTGCGCGGATCTGATCGAATCGGTCCGGCGGCAGCGGCCCGACGCGACGCTGCGCGGCGTGACCGTCGAGCCGATGGCGCGCAACCCGAACACGCGTGAACTGCTGGTCGGCGTGGTCGCGGACCCGGTGTTCGGTCCCGCCGTGAGCTGCGGCGCCGGCGGCACGCTGGTGGAGCTGCTGCACGATCGCGTCGTCGCCCTGCCGCCGCTGAACGACTTCATCGCCAGCGAGATGATCGCCGGCACGCGCGTCTCCCGCCTGTTGCAGGAGTTTCGCGGCATGAAGCCGGCGAAGCTGTCCGCACTGGTCACGGTGCTGCGGCGCGTGTCCGACCTGGTGTGCGCGCTGCCCGAGCTGCGCGAGCTGGACATCAATCCGCTCGTCATCGACGACCGCGGCGTGCTCGCGCTCGACGCGCGTGCGCGCATCGCCCCGGCCGTTCCCGGCGCGCGCCCCTACGCCCACATGGCCATCCATCCCTATCCCGCCGAGCTGAGCCTGTCCTACTCCCTGCCCGACGGCACCGACGTCACGCTGCGGCCGATCCGCCCCGAGGACGCGCGCATCGAGCGGGAGTTTGTGCGCGGCCTGTCGCCGCAGGCGAAATACCTGCGTTTCATGCAGAGCCTGCAGGAGCTCACGCCCGAGATGCTGGTGCGCTTCACCCAGATTGATTACGACCTTGAGATGGCGCTGATCGCCGTCGTCAGCCAGGGCGGCCAGGCGCGCGAGGTCGCGGTGGCGCGCTATGTCATCAACCCCGACCGCCGCTCCTGCGAATTCGCCATCGTCGTCGCCGACGCCTGGCACCACAAAGGCATCGGCCACCGCCTGATGCAGCGCCTGATCGAAATCGCCCGCATGCGCGGCATCGAAACCATGGAAGGCGAGGTGTTGACGCAGAATACCGAGATGCTTGCGATGGCTGCGGCGCTGGGGTTTGGAATCAGTGAGGTGGCAGGGAGTAGCGGGGTCAGGCGGGTGACGCTGGCGTTGTAGTAATACGAAATTATTAGCCGCATCGTGCTACGCCTTCCGTCCTTGTGATGGAGCAGTCTCCTATATAAAGTATTCGTCAATTATCTGACTTGCAGCGGACGAGTGACCGCCGAGAATCGGGAAACCAGGCTTGATGTAATAACGGAACCCGGCGCCGTGTTTCATGAAGGTGGTGGCTTTGGAAACAAGGAGTTGGTAATGGATGAGGCGTGCTATACGGAATCGGCCTATCACCAATATCAACGATTCCGTCTAATTATCTGTTAGGCAATAAAGAGGAGGTTGCGGAATGGCTACAACAGACTGGGACTTGGCGGGCACTTTCCAAGCACGATTTCCGCATACCTTTAATGCGCTGCAGAAACTTGTTATGGCTATGGCCGCTTACCAAAAGAATCGTGGGAAGAAGACGATATTCGGGAAAGACAAAGGACTGGACTCGTACAAGAAGTTCGAAAGTGTTCTTCGGGATACGATGTTAGC